>NZ_SMMB01000986.1 GCF_009711365.1 Xanthovirga aplysinae
TTTTCATCTTTTACCTTCAGTATCTTATCTTTTTTATAGCTTTGAAGTGGAAAAGAACACAACAGTTCAAAATTGGTAATAATGGTTCATAAATTTTGAATGTCAAAAAGGCGTGATTCAGGTTTGAAGAGTTAAAAGTATTCCATTGCCAAATTGTACTAAACCATAAGCAATAATAGCTATATAGAGGATGAAAAAATTGAGAATAATTTATATGGGAACTCCTGAATTTGCTGTTCCCAGTCTTGAAAAGTTGATTCAGGAAGAATTTGAAGTGGTGGCAGTTGTGACTGCTCCAGATAAACCTAAAGGAAGGGGGCAAAAACTGTCTATTTCCCCTGTAAAGGAATGCGCATTAGCTCATCAAATTCCGGTTCTGCAACCTACAAACTTAAAATCTCCTGAGTTCATTGAAGAGCTACGATCTTATAAGGCAGATTTACAGATTGTAGTAGCCTTTCGCATGCTTCCGGAAATCGTTTGGGATATGCCCGAATATGGAACTTTCAATTTACATGCTTCTCTTCTTCCACAATATAGAGGTGCCGCTCCAATTAATTGGGCCATTATAAATGGGGAGAAAGAAACAGGATTGACTACCTTTTTACTTCAACATGAAATTGATACAGGGAATATCCTCTTTCAAGAGAAAGAACCTATTTTTGAAGAGGATAATGTGGGAAGTCTTTATGAAAGGTTAATGAATAAAGGGGCTGATTTAGTCATAAAAACTGCCAAAGCTATTCAAGAAGGAAATTTTAGACCAGAACCACAAGATCAAAGTCTAGAGATTAAACATGCACCAAAAATTTTTAAGGAAACCTGTGAAATTGATTGGGACAAACCCAATAAAGAGGTGTATAATTTTATTAGAGGGCTCTCTCCCTATCCTGCAGCATGGACGAATCTAAATGGCCGAATTTTTAAGATATTTTCTTGTGAAAAGCTGGAGGAAAGTATTGCCAATATGCAGCCTGGAGAATACCATACTGACAATAAAACCATTTTGCATATCCAAACTGCTGATGGCACTATTGCTATCAAAGAGCTACAAATGCAAGGGAAAAAACGAATGGGGATTACAGATTTTATGAGGGGGAATAAATTGTGAGAGTTTGGGAAATAGTTCTTTAGACTGTAAAAGGACATTTTGTTTTAAGAGAATATTTAAGTGAAGAGAAAAATAGAAATCCATAAATCATAGTCCAGCTAATTTTGTGATCTTTTGGGTCATTATTTAACCAAAAATTAATTCAAATATCAAATGATTAAATCGATAATAGTCGCAAGAGGGAAAAATGGAGTGATTGGTAGAAATAATCAATTGATTTGGCGTTTGCCTAAGGATTTAAAGTTTTTTAAGCAGAAAACCATGGGGCATCATATTATTATGGGCCGAAAAACATTTGAATCCATGGGGAAGCCACTTCCCGGAAGAACATCGGTAATCATTACCCGAAATCCTGATTATAAAGTTGAAGGAGCTATTGTAGCTCATTCCTTGGAAGAGGCATTGAATGTTTGCCAAAAGGCCAATCAAAAAGAAGTATTTATCATTGGAGGTGCAGATATTTATAAACAAGCCTTATCCCTGGCAGACATTATTTATGTTACAGAGGTGGAAGCCTCTTTTGATGGAGATGCTTTTTTCCCTGAAATGGATTTGACGGATTGGAAATTGGAGTGGAAGGAGAAACATGATGTTGACGAAAAGCATTTGTATCCTTTTCTATTTACAATGTGGAAAAGAAAATAGGTGAATTTAGCCTATTAATTGGATGAAGGTGGTGGTCCCAGGTGTCCAGCAGGTATTTTGGGGTCTGGTAATATGCCTCCTGCCATGGCAAAGGGCCGTATACCAATTAATAAAAAATCTTTTTCCATGATACCAGTATTAGAACACTCCTTTATTTTTTTCAGGAATGCCTTTTTTTGGTGTTTAAAATGAAGCAAACTAATTTCTAAAGTCAAATTTCTCATTTTTCCTTTTGCTTCTTTTTCTGAAAGTTTCTTTTTGAAATGCTCCAGGACGTTTTGATTACTTATATATATGGTGTCGGAAGGAAGGATGTTAATGGCTCGTTCATTATTATAAATAGAAATATTAGAATGGTATTCCTTGTGCAAGGGCTGTATTTCTCCTTTTCTGATTAAAGCGGCTGGCAATTGATTTCCACAATAATTCATCGTTTTAGTTTCTTCATTAATGCTAAAAATGGTGAATTTAATGGAATTTGAAAGCTCTTCGGAATTTTGATTTTTTAGTTTAAAACTATTCGTTATTCTTTTTCTTAGTGTATGGAGAATTCTGTGAATGGAAGTGAGACCATTTTTATGAACTAATTCATCAAGAATGGAAAAGCATAAAACACTTAAAAAGGCACCGGGAACTCCTGCCAGTGTGCACTCGGCTATAACTAAAATTTTTTGTTTGCCACTTTTACCATGCCAATAGAAATTTCCCGAAACTATATTTCCTGGGCGGTTGATAACAAAGGACGAAGGTAAGGTATGATATAAACTTTTGTTCTTAATAAAGAGTAGACGTTGAAGTTCGCGTGCTTGTTTTAGGTTTTTCTCTACCTCCGCAGTTTTTTGTGTAATCTGCTTTTGGTAAATGGACATATCTCTTTTGTATAAGGAAGTAATTAGAAAAGGTAAAATTATAGCAAGGCTAACATTAATATAATAACCCGAACTATTGAAGGGATTTTGGAAAATTGAACCAAAGTAATAACAATAAACTTTTGTGAAAAAAAATAGAAAGAAAAGTCCTACCGTTCTCCAGATATTATCCTTTAAGGACTCACACATTAGTATTACAATAAAAATAAAGCTGATTAAATAAAAGTGAATTCCCGTTTCAATTCCCCATAAAATTGGGCAACCTGCTGAAAAGGTTGCTGAGTAAATCATATAAGAAAATCGTGCTTGCTTAAATCGTTTCTTACAGTTTAAAAAGTAGGTATAAAATAAAGAGAAAAGACCAAAAACCATTACCGGCCATACTGTATTTGCCTTCACTCCAAAAAAATAAATACAACAAGGAATAAGATACAGAAACCCTATTAAACATAAAGTGTTAATAACCGTTACTTTTCTTTTCTCCAGGATTGGAATACCTGGATCAATACCCATATAATATAACCTCCTAATTAAAGGTACCATTTTATTCCCCGTTATTTAATAAATATTATTTTTGGAATACTAATTATAAGTAAAATTTTATCATTATGCTATATTTTACTTTTAAAAAATTATATTTTTTTAGGAGTTAAATCAATTTCAATAGAAAAAAATGAAATTAACAGAATGAAAATTTCGGATTGAGGAATAATAGGAAAAAAGGAGTTGTAGGGTGAGTAGATGGTTTAACTCTTTAATATATCATTCTTTTTGTTTTACAATTTTGGGAATAGTTAGGGACTTGCTTAACTTTTGCTTGTCTAAAAAAAATAAATTAACAAATGAAAGCTGTTTCAGCCGAGGTCTTATCCATAGGAGATGAAATTCTTTATGGGCAAATTACCGATACCAATTCCCAATGGATAAGTGCCGAATTGGATAAAGTAGGAATTAAAACTATCCGAAAAACCACTGTAGGTGATGAAGAAGGGCAGATTTTGGGGGCTTTTAAGGAAGCAGAATCAAGAGCTGAAATTGTTTTGATAACCGGAGGGTTGGGACCCACTCCTGATGATTTAACAAAACCACTTCTTGCACGCTATTTCGACTCATCCCTAAGTATGCATCCGGAAGCCTTGAAAAATTTGGAAGAGATGTTTGCCAAAAGGGGATTCGAATTAAATGACCTTAATCGACAACAAGCTGTTTTACCTGACAAATGTGAAATGATAACCAATCGAATGGGGACTGCTCCTGGTATGTGGTTTCATCAAAAAGGTAAAGTGTTTGTTTCCATGCCAGGAGTTCCTTTTGAGATGAAAACTATGATGTCGGAAATTATTATTCCGAAGTTATTGGAGATTTATCAACCTCCTGTGATTTACCATAAAATGATAAAAACGGTGGGGATAGGAGAGTCATGGCTTTCGGAAAAGATAAAGGCCTGGCAAGATAATTTACCCACTCATATTAAGTTAGCCTACCTTCCTCATCTTTCCCAGGTTCGTCTTCGTCTTACTGCAATGGGGTCAGACATGGGAAAATTGAAAACTGAAGTGGAAAAACAAATTCAATCTTTACTTCCCTTGGCGGGAAAATATATTTATGGGTACGATGATGATAAACTAGAGGAAGTTGTGGGAAACCTATTAAGGCAGCAAGGTAAAACCGTTGCTACTGCAGAAAGTTGCACTGGAGGTTTTTTGGCCCATTCGATTACAAGCATTGCCGGAAGTTCTGATTATTTCATGGGGGGGATTATTCCTTATCAAAATGAAATGAAAGAGAATTTATTAGGAGTGCAAAGAGAGACTTTGATTGAACATGGGGCTGTTAGTGAAGAAACCGTTTTTGAAATGGCCAACCGTGCAAGAGAAAAATTTAAAACCGATTTTGGCTTAGCTACAAGTGGAGTTGCAGGACCTGGGGGAGGAACTCCTGACAAACCAGTCGGAACGGTGTGGATTGCTCTTGCCGATGGAAAGCAAACGTTTACGAAAAAATTGAGTCTTGCTAAAGACCGTCTGATAAACATTCAATTAACGGTTGTTGCTATTCTTGATATATTGCGCCAAAGTTTGAACCAAAACAATTGAGAAGAATCCTGAAAATGCTAAATTTGTAGCGTTTTGAAATTTTTTAAGTCTTAAATTCTTATTTAATAAATAATAATATGGGATTGGTTGAAATGGTTATGCCCAAAATGGGCGAGAGTATCATGGAAGGCACTATCTTAGGTTGGTTAAAAAATGAAGGAGACCGCATTGAGCAGGATGAGTCTATCTTGGAAGTTGCCACCGATAAGGTAGATACTGAGGTGCCTGCTACCCATGCTGGAATTCTTAAACAAATTTTGGCCAAGGAAGGTGAGGTAGTGCAGGTGGGAGCTCCCATTGCGGTGATAGAGGTGGAAGGCGAAGGCACTCCTTCTGAATTGGAAGAAAGCGTTGGAGCGGAATCTGCTCCAATAAAGGAGGAAAAGGTAGTAGCATCCGTTGAGGTGCCACAAGTTTTGGAAAAGCCAGTTAGTGGACGTTTTTATTCTCCTTTGGTTCTAAATATTGCCAAAGAAGAAAAAATCTCAATGGAAGAATTGGAGCGCTTGTCTGGAAGTGGAAAAGAAGGAAGGGTGACCAAAAAGGATATACTTGATTTTGTAAAAAGTCGTAAGGTGGCTGAAGTTCCGCAAGCAACAAAGGCTAAGCCTGCACCTGTTGAGGCGCCAAAAGTGAGTGTTTCTGTAAGTGCTGGGGATGAAATCCTTGAAATGGATCGTATGCGAAAGATGATTGCTGAGCGTATGGTTGAGTCTAAACGTATTTCTCCTCATGTGACCTCTTTTGTTGAGGCTGATGTAACAGACATCGTTCGTTGGAGAAATCAGCATAAAGCTGCATTTAAAAAGAGAGAAGGATCAAATCTGACCTTCACCCCAATTTTTATGGAAGCAGTTGTAAAAGCTATAAAGGATTTCCCGATGATCAATATTTCAGTTGATGGGAACAAAATTATTAAGCACAAAGATATTAATCTGGGTATGGCAGTGGCCTTACCTTCTGGTAATTTAATTGTTCCTGTGATAAAAAATGCTGATCAATTGAGCTTAACTGGTTTGGCTTTAAAAGTAAATGATTTAGCATTGCGAGCCCGAAATAACAAACTGTCACCAGATGATTTAAGTGGTGGTACCTATACTGTTACCAATGTAGGGTCTTTTGGAAATGTCATGGGCACACCGATTATTATGCAACCGCAAGTCGGAATATTAGCTTTGGGGGCTATTGTGAAAAAACCAGCTGTAGTAGAAACCCCTGATGGAGATATGATTGCTGTTCGACATAAGATGTTTCTTTCACATTCTTATGATCATAGGGTAGTAGATGGCTCTTTGGGCGGTATGTTTGTGAGAAAAGTAGCAGATTACTTAGAAAAGTTTGACAAAGAACAGGGTATTTAAAATAAATAAATTCAAATCTTCAGAAAAGCTCTTTCCTTTAGGTAAGAGCTTTTTTTTTATAACTGCCTTTTTTATTTAATAAAATAAGAATAAAAACTCCTTTTTTTGTTTAAAATATATTTTTTTTCGGAATTTATCTATATTTGAAAAAAATATTTATAAAATAAATAAGTGGTCCATGCTTAAGGGTTT
>NZ_SMMB01000724.1 GCF_009711365.1 Xanthovirga aplysinae
ATTGAGTATTTATTAGTAAATAAGTCTATTAATTCTGAGAAAATTAATGGTGAAAAGGAATGCTTTTACTTAAATTTCAAATGTGACTGGGGGTAAAGGTGTTTATGAGGTTGGAAAGTAACCTGAAGAAAATTCTTTTTCTTTGTTATGGGATGACCTTTCGTAATTTATAGTTTCCAATTATTAATGAAGGATTAACTAACTTATTTTTTAAGCTCAATTCTGGATTATTTATCAATTAAGCCTATTTCTATGAAAAAAAACAAAGTGTTTTATGTCTTAATCTTATTTTCTTTTAGCCTTTCCTACACTCGAGCGCAGATTAGTGCCAGGATGTTCCGTTATCCGGATGTTTCAAAATCTCATATTGCTTTTTCCTATGCAGGAGACATTTGGATTGTTCCTAAAGAGGGAGGAGTTGCTCAGCGCTTAAGCTCTCCAAGTGGAGAAGAAGTTTTCCCAAAGTTTTCTCCGGAAGGTTCAGAAATTGCATTTACCGGAAATTACAATGGAAATAGCGATATTTACCTAATGCCGGCCTTGGGAGGAGTACCAAAAAGAATTACTTTTCATGGTGGAAATGATCGACTTTTGGGTTGGAATCCTTCGGGAGATCAATTGCTATTTGCCTCAACTAGAGAAAGTGGACGACAAAGATTCAATCAGTTTTATGTTATTTCTAAAGACGGAGGATTGGCAGAAAAGCTTCCAATGCCATATGCTGAACTTGGTTCCTTCTCTCCAGATGGAAAAAGTATTGCCTATACTGATAAAACAAGGGTTTTCAGGACCTGGAAAAGGTATGAAGGAGGGATGGCTGCAGATATTTTCCTTTTTAATCTTGCAGATTTTTCTTCACAAAAAATCACTAGTAATAGCAGTAATCAGGAATTTCCGATGTGGCACGGAGATAAGGTTTATTATCTTTCTGATCAAGGGGAAGAGAAGCGGTTTAATCTCTGGGTTCAGGATATAAACAGTGGTGAGGAAAAACAGCTTACCCGTTTTACCGAGGATGATGTCCATTTTCCTTCTTTAGGTCCGGAAGAAATTGTTTTCGAAGCCGCAGACGAACTTTACCTCCTTAATTTGTCCACAGAAGCTTATAAAACTGTAGAGGTAAAGGTGGTCACGGATCAATTGGCCTTGGTGCCGAAACAAGATAAAGTAAAGGATTATCTGCAAAATCTTAGTATTTCTCCTGACGGAAATAGGGCCATTGCAGAAGCACGTGGCGAGCTTTTTTCCCTTCCGGCAGAGAATGGGTATGTGAAAAACTTGACATCTACTTCAGGAATTGCCGAACGTTTTCCCGCCTGGTCACCCGATGGTAAATATGTAGCCTATTGGAGTGATCGTTCTGGTGAATATGAACTTACCTTATTGGATTTAGCGACGAACAAGGAACGTAAACTTACCTCCTATGGTCCAGGATTCCGTTATCATCTTTTTTGGTCGCCAGATAGCAAAAAAATAGTATTCATAGATCAGGAATCTCACATTCGTCTTTTTGATTTATCGAAAAATAGAACAGTAGAAGTCGATCAGGACAATTGGTTAAGTGAGGGAGGGCTTTCTGCAAAGGATTTTAGTTGGTCTGCCGACAGCCGTTGGCTAGCCTACTCCAAAAGCATGGACAATACAAATCAGGCGATCTTTGTTTTTGATACCCAAAATGCTAACAAACATCAACTCACCAGTGGGTATTATAGTGATTCCTCCCCTGCTTTCGATCCTGACGGGAAGTATTTGTATATACTTACAAACCGTCATTTTTCACCTGTGTATGGGGATTTCGGCAATACTTTTGTATATCCGAATGCGACACAAGTTGCAGCCATTGCATTAAGAAATGATGTCCCCTTTATTTTGGCTCCTAAAAATGATGAGGCTACCGTAGAAAGTGAAAAGGAAGAGGAGAGTTTTAAAAAAGGGAAGAAAAATAAAAAGGAAAAAGAGGAGGTTGAGGCAGATAAACCAAAATCAGTAACAATTGATTTTTCAAATATTGAGGAACGAATGGTGGTTTTGCCTCCCTCTCCAGGTAATTACTCCGATTTAAATGCGGTTTCTGGAAAGGTGGTTTATCACCAACGGCCAAGAAGTGGTGGGGAAGATAAAACTAGCCCTATCAAGTACTTTGATTTGGAAGAAAGGGAAGAAACAACTATTGTGCAGGATGCTTTGGGCTTTCAAATTTCAGCAAATGGGGAAAAGGTTTTAGTAGTGGAAAACGATCTTTCCGGGGCAATTGTTGAATTAGCTGCTGATCAAAAACTAGAGAAAAAACTTCCATTGGGGGAAATGGACATGACCGTGGAACCAAAAGCGGAATGGAAGCAAATTTTTATGGACGCCTGGAGGTTTGAAAGAGACTACTTCTATGATAAAAATATGCATGGAGTAGATTGGGAGGCGATGAAAGAAAAGTATGGTAAAATGATGGATGTCGCTGTCACCCGATGGGATGTCAATTTTGTGATAGGAGAATTAATTGGTGAATTGAATGCTTCTCATGCCTACAGAGGAGGGGGAGATACTGAAAAAGCTAAACAGGAGACCGTAGGGTATTTGGGTATAGATTGGGAAATTGCAAATGGACATTATCGCATTAAACGGGTTGTAAGGGGAGCGCCTTGGGATGCTGAAGTTTATTCACCTTTAGCCCTTCCTGGGCTGGAAATAAAAGCAGGTGATTATATCCTGGAAGTAAACGGTCGGCCTGTGAACATTGACCAAGAGCCTTATGCTGCTTTTCAAGGACTTGCCGGAAAAACCGTAGAGCTTTTGGTAAACAGTAGTCCCTCTCTTACAAATGCTCGCAAAGTAATTGTTGAGCCTATGGATAGTGAAGAACGTCTTCGGCATTTGGAGTGGATAGAAACACATCGGAAAATGGTAAGTGATGAAACAGATAACCGAGTAGGGTATATTTATGTGCGCAGCACGGGAATTGATGGGCAAAATGAGTTAATTCGTCAGTTTGCTGCTCAGATGGATAAAGATGGGTTAATTATTGATGAGCGCTTTAACAGTGGAGGACAAATTCCGGATCGTTTTATCGAATTGTTGAATCGTCAGCCTTTAGCTTATTGGGCAGTTCGAAATGGAAAGGACTGGAATTGGCCGCCTCATGCCAATTTTGGCCCTAAAGTCATGTTAATTAATGGCTGGAGTGGTTCAGGGGGAGATGCCTTCCCGGATTATTTTAGAAAAACCGGTTTAGGGCCATTAGTTGGAACTAGAACCTGGGGAGGTTTAATTGGCATTTCGGGAGCTCCTCAATTAATTGATGGAGGAATGGTAACCGTCCCTACATTCAGGATGTTTAACCCAGATGGAACCTGGTTTAAAGAAGGACATGGTGTAGATCCTGATATTGAAGTGCCGGAGAACCCAACAGAGCTTGCTAAAGGAAATGATCCACAATTGGAAAAGGCCATTGAGTGGATTAAAAAGGAGTTAAAAGAGAATCCTTATAAAAAGCCGGAGCATCCGACTTATGAGGTGAGG
>NZ_SMMB01000458.1 GCF_009711365.1 Xanthovirga aplysinae
AATTATTATCTTTTCCAATGATCCTTCAAACCCTATAAAGGTATTTAAGGTGAAAGCCTATGTAAATGAGAAATAACTCGAGGCTTGCTGGTTTAGAGACGCAAATTTTTGCGTCTCTATTTCTATTTAAAGGCTGAAATTCCTGTTATTTCATTGCCAAGAATTAAAAGGTGAATATCATGAGTGCCTTCATATGTTACCACTGATTCAAGGTTCATCATATGCCTCATAATGGAATATTCCCCTGTAATTCCCATTCCTCCATGTATTTGGCGCGCCTCCCGAGCAATGTTTAAGGCCATTGCCACATTATTGCGTTTGGCCATTGATATTTGAGCCGTGGTCGCTTTTTCCTCATTCATTAATTGCCCCAATCGAAGGTTGAGTAACTGTGCTTTGGTAATCTCGGTAAGCATTTCGGCTAGTTTTTTTTGGGTCAGTTGGAATGCCGCTATGGGTTTGTCAAATTGAATTCTTTCCAAGGCGTACCTTTTTGCGGATTCATAACAATCCATAGCTGCGCCTACAGCACCCCAGGCAATTCCGTAACGGGCGGAATCCAAACATTTCATTGGGGCTCCTAATCCATCTTTACCGGTCAATAAATTTTCTTTGGGAACTTTAACATTATCAAATACCAATTCACCAGTGCAACTTGCCCGAAGTGACCACTTTCCATGAGTTTCAGGAGTATGAAACCCTTCCATGCCACGTTCTACTATCAATCCTTGAATTCGGCCTTCTTCATTTTTAGCCCAAACTACGGCTATATCCGCCTGTGGAGCATTGGATATCCACATTTTGCTTCCATTTAGAAGAAAGTGATCACCCATGTCCTTAAAGTGTGTAAGCATTCCACTCGGGTTTGAGCCGAAATCGGGTTCAGTTAAACCAAAGCATCCTAGCCATTCTCCGCTACCTAATTTTGGGAGATATTTCTTTCTTTGGGTTTCATTGCCGAACATATAAATGGGATACATCACTAAGGAACCTTGAACAGAAGCGGTTGACCTCATACCTGAATCCCCACGTTCAATTTCCTGCATGATCAGGCCGTAAGAAATGTAGTCTAGCCCACCTCCTCCATATTCTATTGGAATAGAGGGGCCAAAAGCACCGATTTGTCCAAACTTTTTAACGATTTGGGATGGAAATATGGATTGTTGTGCCCAATCTTCAATAAAAGGAGAAATCTCTTTTTTAACAAAATCCCGAATTGACTCTCGGATCAATTTATGCTCATCGGTGAGCAAATCATCAATTTGATAAAAATCAGGAGATTCAAAAAGATCTTGTTTTCTTTGACTGGTAGCTTTTTTTGTTGACGTAATGTTTTTGGACATGATAAGCAAAGTTTGTTATAGCATCAACTTCAAATTTAGGGATTATTCCCAGAAATAAAATATGGAAAAGATTAGGAATACAGCATTAGAGCTTATCTTAAAAAACATTTTTTAAATCTTAAATAGAGAGGAATTCTTTATCTTTTCCCTATATACTGCCCATTCGTCACTTTAATTTATATTTATTCTCAGAAGAGTTTTATTAAAAGAGAATTGTGTGTTATTTTTTGAATAGTTAGTTCAAAAGTTTTAATTTTCTCTGTTTTATTTTCTGGTAATTATTGTGGAGTTTTATTAAGAATAAAGTTTTAATTCTGAATTTGATCAATTGATTTTTCATTGAGGACCTATTTTATCATATTATTTATCGTTTTTT
>NZ_SMMB01000028.1 GCF_009711365.1 Xanthovirga aplysinae
TTTGATGGATAACAAAGTTTCTCTCCCCATCATTATTGAACCATATATTGGAGGCTACCTTAACATTACTCCCAAACTCTCCTGACCCGGAGACAGCAAGGTTTCTCTTAATAGATAAATCGCCTACGTTGTTCAATTTCAGTAATTGTCCCTCTAAACCATTATCTCCCCCTTGGGAGAATATCAAGTCATTGGACAACCCATGAAAGATATGAAAGTGTGAAT
>NZ_SMMB01000481.1 GCF_009711365.1 Xanthovirga aplysinae
TGAAAAATCCCATAAAGAGAGTGTAGATCTCATCGTAGTAGGAAGGAAAAGTGAGTTGAAGGGTTCTGGAGTTACCATCCACCGATTGGCACGAAGAGCAGATTGTTCAATTTTGTTTGTGCCAGAAAATTTCCAACCACAAAAATTGACAAAGATTCTTGTTCCTTCAGACTTCTCTGAAAGATCGAAAAACGCCCTTGCAAGGGCAATCAACATTGCCAAAAAGAATGATGCTACGATCATTTGCCAAAATGTATACAAAGTACCTGTAGGTTACCATTATACTGGAAAAAGCTATGAGGAATTTGCCCTGATCATGGAAAACAATGCCCGTAGGGAATATGAAAAATTTATTTCTTCCATTGATTCTCGAGGAGTACCAATTCAACCAAATTTCTCACTGGATAAAAACGACAACCCCTCCAATGCCATTTACCAGATGTCTGAGGATACCAAAGCCCAATTGATTGTCATTGGTGCTAAAGGGCAAACAGCCACAGCCGCAATTTTTATCGGTAGCACGGCAGAACGGTTGGTAAAACACAATTTCAGGCAACCCCTGCTAATGGTAAGGGCAAAAGGGAAGAATGTGGGCTTAATGGACTATATCATAGGAAGAGAAAAAACTTCTTAAGTACACACCCAATGGCAGGCTTAACCCCACAAAATCTTCTAAGTTAATCCCGCACTAATTTTTAAGACACTAAATTAGGCTAGCTTCTCAAATTAACTTAGTAATATAATACATTGATCAACTTTCCTATTATCTTCCACACATGATTTTAGGAAAGCTTTTCTTTTATAACTAAGAACAAATGATTTTACTTCTTAAAAAGTGACCGTAATCTTTTCCACTTCCTTTTTGATAAAGAATTCAAATCATTATTAAGGTAAAAGACAGTAAATATATAAACCTTAAAATCATAATCTAAGATTTCTTTCGTTTCTCCCTTCAGTTTACTTTCTTTCAAATCCAATTTGTAAGGCGATACCGCTTGCCTCATTTTGGGAAAATAATTCTGGCTTTTATCTGAATAAACCAAGATTTAAACTCCCTGTGAACCTGGGTGATAAAGTCTAAAATTTAGATAGATAGGGAAAATATTAAGTCTTTACAAGGTGAATTGGCTACAAAATTGCAGGTATTTCACCATTACTTGAGGTCTAAAGAAGCCGACATTGCGGAGAGAAGAACACTCCCTCTATTTTCTTTATAAAAAGAAAAAATTTTACCGACTGCCGATTCGATTTATAATAATGAGTCAGCAATCAAAAGTTTCTCTTTCATAGAAGCTCAGGGAGGGAGAATTGCAGAGGAATAAAGTTTTGAAGAAAAATTAATTTTTTCAGCTTGGAGGATAAGGATTTAATTGAGAAAATAAAAAAAGAGGAAAGCCGAAATTTCGGATTCAATCTTTTGGTTAACAAATATCAAAAACGTATCTATTGGCACATTAGAAAAATGGTAATTGACCATGATGATGCCGATGATTTAGTTCAAGAGGTATTTGTAAAGATCTGGAAAAATTTGCATAATTTCCGACAAGATTCTGGGCTTTATACCTGGATTTACCGTATCGCCACCAACGAATGTCTTAATTTCTTAAAGAAAAAAAGACAACGATTTTTTCTACCGATTAAAGACATTGAAAACGAAATGACCCATATGGTAGAAAGTGGTCCGTATTTGGATGGGGACGAAATCCAATTGAAACTGCAGAAAGCCCTACTAAAACTACCAGATAAACAGCGATTAATTTTCAATATGAAATATTTCGATGAAATGAAATACGAAGAGATTTCTCAAATCACAGATACATCTGTAGGTAGCTTGAAGGCTAGCTACCAT
>NZ_SMMB01000440.1 GCF_009711365.1 Xanthovirga aplysinae
TTAGTATATTATTTCCAACGTCAGAGATTTTTAATCCTCTTTTCCTTGAACTAAGGACTTCTGTAACGGCTGCTTTTTCATCGGTTTCTCTGATGTGGGGAATTGCTTATAACGGTAAATTTATGCTTCATTGGCACCCTGAGGGGATGGTAATAAAGCATACATAATGTTGTAGAGCGATTTATTCTGCCCTTAATATGTCCATAGCCTTTAAAATACTTTGTTTGTCAGCCTCTAAATCATTAGCAACGGCCCTAAAAAAGGTTTGCCTGTCATAGGGGTATCGTAAATCATAATCTACAGGAATCCCTTTATTTTCATAGCCATTCCCTTGTACATCCATGTAAACCTCATTGGAAATTGAGAAAGCCCAACCGTTGGGTAGAATTTTTTCTAAGGCAGTCGACATAGCACCTGAGGTTGGGGAGCCAATTCTTTTTATATTTTTCATGGACATTGTAGCTATAGCGAATGCCTCTGCTGCACTACCTGTTTGTTGTGAGGTAAGCAAATATACGGGTTTTGAATAGGCTTTTGTTGTACCATTGATGTACAATGGAAGTGTAGGTGAAAACTGGTTGCCGTATTTAAGTTTTTGAGTAGCGATCTTTTGTTTTTGAGTAACGAACCGCCTTAATATTTCAAAACTTACCGCATCTTGCCCACCTCCATTAAATCTAAGATCTATAATAATGGAATTCATGTCTGCAAGATCATCCATTATCTTATCCATGGTCTTCTTTACCCCTTCCACTTCTTTTTCAATATAATCTCCTTCATACAATTTTTGAAGTGTCTTTACGTAGGCATCAACATATCCTAACTCTTCGATTAAGGAATCTGGAACATCCAGGTCAGCATATAACCACATTGCTTTGATTTGAATGTAACCCACTTTCTCTTTTAGCTTGCCCCATTGGATTAACCATGAATCTTTAGTCATTTCTTCTTCAAGATGATGTTTGGCTACCATTTTTGCAATTGTGAAATCACCAAATTCTCGCAAGTTCTCATCATCCCTTGCTTCTTCCTCTTGGTCTAAATGTTTTTGTTCTAAAGCCTCGTACACTTCGTCATTAGCTTCTAGGTAGGCATGATTGTCGTTGAGTTTTTCCAGTGTTTCCTCTATCACTGAGTATAATTCTAAATCCGTTGAGTGTTTACTTAACTTGTCCTTTTGCTGTTGGAAAAGCTTAGGCCAATTGACACTATTAAGCTCCATAAAAGCATAGTGATCTTTTACTGTTTCAGAGAAAACCTCAAAATTGTAAATCGGGTCCTTTTGGGTTTCTTCCTTAAGCTCTGTGCCACAAAGCTTCGGTAAGCCTTCAGCTTTTGTGAATTTATATGTAATCACTCCTTTTAAATAAGAAAGAGTGTCATCTTTAAGCGCTAAGGATTCCAAAATTTCTCTTAACTCAGCTTTACGGCGTGGCAAACAAGAAATAGATGTGACATCAAATAAGGAATAGCTACTACTGTCTTCTATATGCAGCATCCAGCCTGAGCCTACGGACTGCCACACTCCATTAATGGAGTTGTTTTCTTGGATTTTTTCCTTACAGGAAGCGATAAATAGTGCTATTAAGATAATAAAAAGTTTGAATTTCATATTATATCCTATTTTTCCCATAAAGAC
>NZ_SMMB01001096.1 GCF_009711365.1 Xanthovirga aplysinae
AGCCTGTTGTCCATTCCATTTTTCAGACTGCCACATCAAAAACCATTCACCCCCGATTGCCATAAAACCTACAAACCAAAGTAAAACTCCCAATATTAGACCGGAAATAGCCACTCCTTTTGAATTATTGAACTCATAAACACTATTCCTTACTTTATACAGTCTATAACCTCCCAAAAAAGTAAAAAAAGCCATTAACCCTTCCACCAAAATAATAAGTAAATAAGCCAAGTGATGAAAAAAGGAAAATGGGAGGGACCGCCACATGCCCTTATTGCCAACAAAGGTGGTATCCATGCTTAATACATGCTGCACAAAGTAATAATTGGAGTAATAATCAGTCAGGTTATTAAAAACCACTAAAGTGACGTAAAAAGAAATAGAAAAGACCAATATGATTTTTGACCAACGAATAACCATATCAAATCAACAAAATCAACATTGTCTTTATTCCGAAGCGGGCATAGGAAAGAAGGAGCAATTTATGCTATAAGGCAGAGATCCAATATTAAATATTATTGGTATTCACACTTCCCCAGGCTTTTCCTTACCTTTTTTCACCGAAGCGTAATAATTTCATGATTTTAAAAAGTAGCTTTTCAAAAATAGGAAAGAAAGCCACTCCCCATATCTTTTAATGATTTTGAATCCAAAAACCGAAATTATATATACCAAAACCCTTCACTTACTCATTCACTAATTTTAGAATAAACCTTTTCGGTAAAAGACACCGGAACACCTAGTTCTCTTCCCATCCGAATAACTGCTCCTCCAAATAAATCCCCCTCATTTTGACTTCTTCCAGATTCCAGATCTCTTAAAAAAGAAGTTGTGCCCTCAAAAGGAAAACTATCGGCCAATTTGAGGTGATCTTCTACCATGTTCGGAGCCAATGGAATATTTAATTTTTTTGCAATTCCCTTAATTTCTTTCATAACCTTTTCAAATTCACTTCTATAATTTACATCAGCCATCACTTCCCCAACAGATTTGCGATAGCAACCGGTAACCAATGCTAATCCCGCAATAAAAGTAAATTTTGTCCAGATGGCTGTATAAACATTCTCAGGCCATTCGAAATGAATATTAGCCTGGCTTAATACCTCAAATAAATCATCCTTTTGCGGAAAATCAGCTTTTGCAGGGTCCTGTCCCATCAAAATTTTTTCTACACTTCCTTTTTTAGCGATAATTCCTGGTGCATCAATAAAGGAGACGATATAAACACAAGCGGGAAGCACATAAGCAGTGGAAAGGTTTTTGCGAATTCGTTCATAAATATCCATTCCATTTAAGAGAGGCAGAATAACCGTATTCTCGTGAATAATGGGCCTTAATTGTCGAATGGCTTCATCTAATCCATAAGATTTAACGGAGAGAATGATCAAATCACAAGCAGGTAGTTCTTCAGGATTATCTGTACATAAAGTAGGATGGCAAACTAACCGTTCATTCCCTTTGTGTACCTCAAGCCCCTTCTCTTGAATTGCTTTTAAATGCTCTCCTCGAGCAACAAAATAAACATCTTTGCCATCATTCTTGTCAAAAGTATTCGATAAGAGACCTCCAAAATAACCTCCTACTCCCCCTATTCCGAATACACAAATGTTTCTAATTGCCATTTTAAAGAAATTAAATATTTGAACTCTATTAAGTTTATTAAGAATTAGGATTTTAAAAAAATAAATAGGAAAAAGCCTAAAGTTGAGATTCAGGCTTTTTTGCCAATTTAAATAATATCTGACAGCCTCTCCAAAACCATGGGAAATAATACCTAATTCTTATGCAATTTACATGTTTAAACTTTGTGTATTTAAAAAGTGTCATGGGAAAAGAGAATAAAATTTTATTAGAATATAAATTTTAATTTCAAAAAAGATTATAGTTCAAAAACTAAAAGAACAAATTTTGTGTATTTGGAAAAACCCCAAGAATAGAAGATTTTTATAAATTAGAATATGATTTTCTTTTTTACGGTTCGGAAATTTCTTACGAACCATTATTATCAATTTTACAATTCACATTTTATAAGCTGAGGCCATACCCCAATTCATGCCTTTTTATACAGCTATTTTCTTTTTCTATAAATACCTTTATAATGATTGATTTAAAAGATTTTCCAGAAAACACTTCCCAACTAATTGAATGGATAAAGCAATATTATCAAAACATCACTTCCTATCCTGTAAAGTCACAAGTTAAACCTAAGGAGATTTATAATCAACTTCCGGAAAAAGCTCCTCAGGACTCTGAGTCTTTTGAGGCTATCATGGCGGATTTCGAAAAAATTATCCTGCCTGGTATCACGCATTGGCAACACCCAAACTTTCATGCCTATTTTCCAGCGAACACTTCTTTTGAGTCCATTTTGGGTGAAATATTAACAGCTTCATTAGGTATACAAGGGATGATCTGGGAAACTTCTCCTGCTGCCACCGAACTGGAAGAAAAAATCATGGAATGGCTAAGAGATTCATTGGGCCTGCCTTCCCAATTTCAAGGAGTTATTCAAGATAGCGCCTCCTCTGCCACTTTGGTTGCTATCTTAACAGCAAGGGAAATTAAAACCAATTTTGAATCTAATGAAAATGGGGTGCCTCCCAATCTAAGAGTCTATTGTTCTTCACAAGTTCATTCTTCTGTAGAAAAGGGAGTAAAGATAGCCGGAATTGGAAGAAAGAACCTAGTGAAGATAGCGGTTAATGAAAAAATGCAATTAAAAGCGGCTGACCTAGAAAAAGCAATACAGGAGGATATTAATAACGGATTTAACCCTTGTTGTGTAGTAGCTGCAGTTGGTACTACAGGAACTTTGGCTATAGATCCCATAAAGGAAATAGCCGAGATTTGCCGAAAATATAAAATTTGGTTACATATTGATGCTGCCTATGCAGGTTCTGCTTTGATATTACCTGAATATCGGTGGATGATTGAAGGCATAGAGAAGGCAGATAGCTTTGTATTTAATCCACACAAATGGTTATTTACCAACTTCGATTGTTCAGCTTATTTCATCAAAAACTCCAAGTCTCTTATCAAAACTTTCGATATCCTTCCTGAATATCTAAAAACAGGTTCAAGGGGATTAGTCAATGACTATCGGGATTGGCAAGTATCACTAGGTCGGAGATTTAGAGCCCTGAAGTTATGGTTCGTAATTAGAAGCTTTGGTATTAAAGGACTCCAACAACAATTGCGAAATCATATTCAACTAAGTAAGGAATTGGCGAATACGGTAGACCAACACCCAGATTTTGAATTAATAATGCCTCCTTTTTTGAATATGTTTTGTTTCAGATGGAGACCCTCAGGCTTTCCTGAAGTAGAGGAGCTTAATTCCATGAATAAGGATTTAATGGATAATCTTAATAAATCCGGAGAGATTTACCTTACACATACAAAAGTGAATGGCCAGTTGGTGTTGAGGTTTGTCATAGGTCAAACCTATGTCAAAAAAGAACATTTAGATAATGCCTGGGCAATGATTTTAAAAGAAGCTGAAAAATTAAAGGTAAAAAGTTAAGATAGAAAAAGAATATTGAAGAATTAATAATAAAAGAAATCGCCTTCCCCTTTCATTATTAATTCTTCAATATTAATTATTGTTTCACTGGTATTTCCACTACCAATTCACGTTCCCCTACCAATTTCTCAATAGAAATATCTTGCAATTCTAAACCCTGTTCTTGAGCATAAATTTTCAACTTCTCTTTAATCTTTTCTGGAGTAGGCATAACAAGGGGGTGAGCATTAATCTGAGCTTGAACGACTGTGAAGGCTTTAAACTTCCTTTCTTCAAAACCTTTTGGAATTTTTGAAATAGGCTTTTCAAGAATGATCCCAGTAAAACTCTTCATATTTCCTTCATTTTCTGAAGGGTCTTGATCATAAATGATTGCCAAGGTACCATGAAGTTCTCCCTCTTCCAACAATCTCCGAGTATCAAAAAAGATGTTTTTCACTTCTTTACTCTTATACCTTCCTTCAAAGGACTTTCCTATCAAGGTATAATTTATATTTTCCTTTACGGAAATTTTCACTTCATTAAATCCTCCCAATTGGATATAAACAATACTGGCAACACCTAAAAAAAGGAAAAGAGCGAGTCTTAGTATAATTTTTTTACTCATTTACGAACATTTTAAATCAGAATTATCCGATCTTCCATTGAAGTTTTTCTAAACCTTAATTCCTAACCAACTACCCTAGGAATGGAATAAATCATATTAAGATTAAAATCAGCTTGAAATTTATTCTGATTTTTAATTTCAAATTTTATTTTAATTCACCTCCCTATATTGCATTTGGTACAATTGTGCATAATAGCCTTCTACCCCAAGAAGCTCCTCATGTGTACCTTGTTCTTTTATTTCTCCCTTATCTAAAACAATAATATTGTCCGCCTTTTGGATAGTTGATAACCGATGTGCAATAACAATAGATGTACGGTTAGCCATCAACTTTTCCATTGCATTTTGAATCATCTCCTCAGTTTCCGAATCAACCGATGATGTAGCTTCATCCAACACTATAATTTTGGGATCATAAACCATGGTACGTACAAATGAGATCAATTGCCTTTGCCCGACAGACAAGGTGGAGCCCCTTTCCATCACATTGTAATCTAACCCACCCGGTAGGCGATCAATAAATTTTTGTGCCCCCACGAGAGTCGCAGCTTTCTCAATTTGTTTTTCAGTGATATCGGGGTTACCCAAAGTAATATTTTCTCGAATAGAACCAGAAAACAAAAAGACATCTTGTAAAACCACTCCAATATTACTTCTTAGAAAGTTAAGCTCATATTCGTTAACATTTACCCCATCTAAGGTGATATGCCCTTTATTGATTTCATAAAAGCGATTGAGCAAATTGATTACAGAAGATTTTCCTGCACCTGTAGCCCCCACAATTGCCACTGTTTGTCCGACTTCAGCATTAAAAGAAATATTTTTCAGAACATATTGATCTGGATTGTAAGAAAACCACACCTCATTAAAAGAAAATCTTCCCTTAATTTGAGCAGGGGTAAAAGAACCTTCATTGGGAATATGTTCATTGCTATCAATAAGGCGCATGATCCGATCGGTACTCACCACACCCATCTGAAGGGTATTAAAACGGTCGGCAATTAGACGAATCGGCCGGAAGAACATCTGAATATACATGATAAAAGAAATCATCACACCCAAGGTAATTTGCTCATTCATGGCCTGACCCGCACCAAACCAAATCAATAAACCAATTCCAGTAGCCTGGATTACCTCCGCCACAGGAAAATAAATAGAATAATATTTTACAGATTTTACATTCGCCCTTTTATGCTCCTCATTGATTTTTTTGAAATGCTCATACTCTTGCTTTTCACTATTAAATATTTGGACAATACTCATTCCAGTAATATGCTCCTGTACAAAGGAATTAAGATTAGCCACAGCATTTCGCACCCTATTAAAGACTACCTTCACTTTTTCTTTAAAAACATAGGTAACAAAAAGCAAAACAGGTAATGTGGACAAGCAAACCAAGGTAAGTTTCCAATCGGTAAAAAACATTACAGCAATAATAACCACCAATTGAAGTAGATCCCCCATCATGGCAGCCAATCCTTCACTAAACACATCTGCAAGAGTTTCAATATCAGAAACAGAACGTGTAACCAAACGACCAATAGGGGTACGGTCGTAAAATTTTAGTCGCAAACGGACCAAATGCTTAAAAAGAGCCTTCCTAATATCTAAAATAATGTGTTGCCCTAACCATCCGGAAAGATAAGTGTGTGAAAACTGTACTCCTGCCTGAATCACCAAAAGCCCTAACATGAGAACAACCATTTTGACCAGGCCATCAAAATCACCGAAAGCCACAAAGTTGTCTATAGTATGTTGGATCAAAAAAGGCCTGGCCGGAGCTAAGAATGCCAAAGCAACAGTGAGAACCACTAACAGCCAAAACCGACCGGAATAAGGTTTAATAAACTGAAAAAGACGTTTTAATACAGCAAGATCAAATATTCTACCACTCCTTGATTCTATATCCATTATTAAGTTTAATTACGAAATAAGAATTACGAACTAGAAACTCATTCGTAATCATGTCTAATAATAAATTCAAATTTCTAAAAAATTGTGCGATTAAATAACTGGTCTTTTCCAAATAACAATTGCTTTATTTCTCTACAGAGCTTTTTCTCACAAGATAAATTGTAAGAACAAAGCACTTGAATCAGTCCCAAAGGTCTAACTTTTTTTACCTTTATTTCTTAGCCGGATAAAAATCCAATGGAAGGACATTGTAAATCTTCATTATTCCTCTTTGAAAGGTCAATTATTAGAAGAGAGTAACGAAAAAACCGCAAAATCATTTTATCTCCCTCTTTCAACGATTTTTCAATGCCTAAGTTGAGTTGTCTTAACTATTTAAAAATATATTTTTAGGATAATGAACTTCGGTGAGAAAAAGGCCCTGAGCAGGAACAGATCTACCCGCTAAATTACGATCTCTACTTTCAAGCACCAACCTAAACTCATCCACAGATCGTTTTCCAGCCCCTACTTCCAATAAAGTTCCGGTAATTGCCCGAACCATTCCCCGTAAAAACCTATTCGCCCTTATATGAAAAACCAGGTTGCCTTTAGATTTTTTCCACATCGCATGTTCTATATCACATAAAAAAGTTTTTACATCAGTCTGAACTTTACTAAAACACTCAAAATCCTGCCAATCTAACAAATGAGTCGCAGCTTGATTCATGCGGTCCACATCCAAATGGTTGGGGTAATAATAGCTTAAACCCTGTAAAAAGGGATCTTTCCTTTGATGAATATGGTACTCATAACTCCTTAAAACGGCATCAAAACGGGCATTTGCCTCAGGGTATACTTGCCTAATGGAAGAAACCGAAATATCCCGAGGAAGAACAGCATTTAACTTATATCCATGTTTATTTTCGGTTAGGGGAGCCTCCACTTCTACTTGCAAAAACTGCTGACGGGCATGTACTCCAGTATCGGTCCGCCCACTGCCCATTGTTTTTATTTCCTGAAGACCCAAGATCTTCTTCAACGCACCCTCCAGCTCTCCTTGTACAGTTCGAGCATTTTGCTGAATTTGCCAACCGTGATAAGCTGTTCCTTTATAAGCTATTTCTAAAAAGTATTTCACAGCTGCAAAAGTAAGTAAGAATTAAGAATTAGGAAGCATGAAGCAATTATGAATTAAGCATTACCTGGAAAAATCTATCATTTCATCCCATAAAAATCAAAATCAATTCAAATCACTGATTTTGATCAACAGGGACATATAAAGTTACAGATTTAGGGATTTTAAGGAATTTAAAAACTAAGGTCTTAATTCAATTTTATCTTGTATCCATTCTCCCCTTTATTTGTCTGGTTCTTAAAATTCTATTTAATTTGCGCATTGAAAAATCATTTAAGTTATGATACAAAGAAAACAATCCTTATTTCTTTTAGGAACAGGTATTTGCATGATCGTCATGGTGTTTTTGAACATTTGGGTAAAAAATGATCCGGAAACAAATCAGACCATCACCCTTAATGCCTTTCACCTCATCCATATGGAAACAGCTGCGGATGGCACACAAAAAATAGTGTCAGAAGTAACTAACTATTATATTGTGGCTTTAAGCATTTTGGCCTCCATCATTGCCTTTGCTTCCCTTTTCTCATATAAAAACAGGCTTACCCAATTGAAATTAAATTTATTGAATGCCCTAATAATTGTGGGTGTTGCCATGGCTTCTACCTATTCCATTTATTTTAAAGGAGAGCCCATCTTTTTACCTGAAATCAAAGGGAAATATGAATTGGGGTATTATCTTCCTGTAGTTGCTTTATTTTTCAATTTAATTGCCAACAGATTTATTAAAAAAGATGAAGAATTGGTTAGGTCAGTAGATCGAATTCGCTAAGACATCCTTCACAAAGGAATTGAAAAAAACCGGACATCTAATTTATTGGTGTCCGGTTTTTTGCTTTTTCTGGTAAA
>NZ_SMMB01000960.1 GCF_009711365.1 Xanthovirga aplysinae
TTTCTGAAACGGGGTTGTTTTTTTCAGCCATGGAACCTAGAGCATTTTTAATTTAATTTGGGCCATTCATTTGAATGAATACTTATGACCTTGGTATAAATTTAATTTCTAATCGTTTAAAACTTAATTTATTTACCTCTTTTAGTCTTTGATATTCAAATTTTCTAATTCCTAATTCCTAATTCCCATTTATCAAAAAGCAGAACCTATTAAGAAGTAGGCTCTGCTTTATTGGTTTAATACTTCAGGAATAACATAATTTAATCATCCTTCAACGTTCCCTAGCACCATTTTTAAGTTTGTTGGAGAAGGAGTTCTACAAGGGAGTTCTTAAGCTTAAATTCAGATTCTTTATTTTTCTTCCGTTTCTTGTTCAAGAATTTCCGGGACATAATTGTAAATAATTTTGTACCAGCTTACAATTTTTTTGATGTCAGAAACATACACCCTGCTTTCGTCATATTCCGGAAGAACGTGTTTTAAAAAAGCTTTTAGTTCCTCTGAACTAGAACTACTGTTAACTCCGGGATCATCCCCAAATTCCTCTTTAATAGTTTTAAAAACATTAGCAAGGGGAACTGACCCTTCTGCATCAGTGGTATATATAGAAATTTCCTGTAAAATAGAGATCCTATTATTTGAACTAGCAACTATTTTCGCCTTATTCTCTCCCAATGACTCGAGGATTACCCCTGAACGTGTTGGTTTCACAATTTTAAATAATCCACCTTTACCCGAAATAGATGCAATTTCTTTTAAATCCATTAATTTAGTTTTTGTTATTATAATTATTTTCAATTGGCATCAAGAGCGCAATTTATTTGATTCCATTGGGATTTTCCATTTTTTTTACCCTTTTTATCCCTGAATTCTTAAGCTTGCTTATTGGTTTGTTCAATGAAGTTGAGGATCTCTTCTTTTCCAGACTTTTGAACTGAAGAGGTGATAAAAAAATCAGGTAAATCCTCCCAATTTTTTAGCATTTCATTCTTAAACTTGGCAATTTGAGCCTGAGATTTATTGATCGATTGCTTATCAGTCTTCGTGAAGACCAAAACAAAAGGTAACCCTTTCTCTCCCAAATAATTGATAAACTGAAGGTCAATGGGCTGGGGATCAAGGCGCGAGTCAATTAAAACAAAAACACAATAAAGGTTTTCACGATTTTCAAGGTATTGGTTCACCATTACCTTCCACTTTTCCTTTTCTTTTTTGCTCACCTTCGCCCAGCCATATCCTGGAAGATCCACTAAATACCATTTGTCATCTATACTGAAATGGTTGATCAGTTGGGTTTTTCCCGGCTTTCCAGAAACCTTGGCTAATTTTTGTTTGTCGCAAAGCATGTTGATCAAAGAAGATTTTCCTACATTCGACCGACCAATAAAGGCATATTCTGGTTTGTTAGGCGGTGGACATTTCTTAAAATCAGTATTGCTTATTACGAATTTGGCATTTTTTATCTTCATTGCAAGTATTATTCTATTTCCTTAGTGGAGGAAACTCTTTTTCCATTGATAGCCTAAATTTTAGAGAGGCGTGATTTACCTAAAGACTACGAAGCCACAAATTTAGCATTTTGATTTTTCCTTAGGAAGGAATCTTTGCATTTGTGAAAATTTCTACTCTTTAGAAAATGGGTAAACCATGATTGTTTTGTTTTATTTTGTGAAATATTTGTGTTTTACTGATGAGGATTGTTATTGGTATTGATTAGATATGGGGATATGTTTATTAATTGTTATTTTTCACAAAATGTTCTAAAAAGCATTGTCATTAATAAGCTTTTTGGATTGTTCTGTTATTTCTTGTTTTGGATGGAAGTAAGAAAAAACAAGGATAATTTATTAGTTTGATTAATGATTCTATTTTGGTAACAAGGTGAATTAGTTTTTTGTCCTATCTCAATAAAAAGAGGAAAGGCTTGATTAGTTATATATTTTTATAATAATGTTAAGAAGATACTTAGCTCTTTTTTTTATTCTATTTTATTATTCAGTTGCTTGTCAAGAAGTTGTTGCTCAAGCTGATGATGAAAGAAAAGCCCAGAAATATGTTCAACTGGGAGACGCAATTTTGGCTGAAACAAGGGCTTTTTCTGAAGCTCGTGATATGTATGTTATAGCAGCAGATTTAGATCCCCAAAATCTGGAAGCTAATTTTAAGGCGGGTGATTTATTTTTACAGACGGTAGAAAAGTATAGGGCCGCAAAATATTTCATTAATGTTTTTAACATGGATCCCGATTATCGTTTCAACCTTCTTTTTTTAATAGGAGAAAGCTATCAATATGGGATGGAATTTGGGAAGGCCATTGATTTTTATGATCAGTATTTACAAAAAGTAGAGGAAAAGCCAGAGTATGGAGGTAGGGATAAAGTGGAGCCCCTTGAAGTAATGAAGAAAATTTATGAGTGCCAAAATGGTATAGCGTTTTTGGCCAATCCTTATGATCTTCGAATAGAAAACTTGGGAAGAGCTGTTAATTCGCCAGGTTGGGATTATGCTCCTGTATTGAATGAAGAAGAAACCATTATGATTTTTACTTCCAGGAGAGCAAAGGGCAACCTTAATGAAAATGTGGATGCTGATAATTTTCCATATGAAGATATTTATTTGTCCAAAAAAGTGCAGGGAAAATGGCAATCCGCAAAAAATATAAAAGCCCCCGTAAGCTCCCTTTATCATGAATCAAGTGTAGCTCTTTCCGCTGATGGAAAGCAGCTTTATTTGTATAAAGATGATGACAATGGCTCCGTATTTGTTTCAGAATTAAAAGGGGAAGAGAATTGGTCCATTCCAACTATTCTTGGTAAAAACATTAATTCTGTTAATTATGCTGTAACCTCGGTAGCCGTGTCTGCCGATAACCAATTACTTTTTTTCGCCAGTAATAAGCCAGGAGGTAATGGTGGATTTGATATTTATGTGAGTAAACAGGACGAGCAAGGGAATTGGGGGCCTTCTGACAACCTCGGCCCAGTGATTAATACGGAATATGATGAGGAAAGCCCTTTTATTGATTATGATGGGAAGACCCTTTACTTTAGTAGTAAAGGACATCAGGGCATGGGGGGATATGATATTTTTAGATCGGAATACGATAGCACTGCCGGGGAATGGACAGAACCGATTAACTTAGGATATCCTATTAATTCTCCTGACGATGATATTTACTTTGTGAGTACTAAGGATGGAAAAAGAGGGTATTATTCTTCTGTTCGGGAGGATGGAATGGGATACACGGATATCTATATGGTAACCATTCCACAATTTAAGTCAGAGTTGGCTTCAAAGAACGGAGAAAAAGAAGACGGTGAGGAACAGGATAAGCTTTTGTCTTCAGCAAATTCTTCGGATAATGAGGAACTAGAAAAGGTTAAGGTATTGATAAGGGTAGAAGACCGGGATTCTTCTATGCCATTAGACGCCAAAGTAACCCTAACGAATGAAGAAAGTCGCTTGTCGCGAATTGGTAAAATATCAGATACAGGGGTATATGAATTTGAGCTATTGGAAAAAAATGATAGACCTTTCTTTCTTTCGGTGGAGAGCCAGAATCATATTTTTACTAATGTTAAATTGATTATACCTGCAGCCACTACTGAAAGTCAAATCGTGAGAAGGACTATTAAATTGAAGCCTATTGATAGTGGGGAACGATTTGTATTAAGGAATATCTATTTTGATTTTGATAAAGCTATTCTTAAAATAGAGTCCTATAATGAATTAAACAAATTAGCTCGACTAATGGCTGAGCATCCACAATTGAAAATCGAAATTTCTGGCCATACGGATGATGTAGGTGCACGAACATACAATCAGAAGCTTAGCGAAAGAAGGGGAAGGGCGGTAGCTGATTTTCTATTAAGCAGGAACATCGATCCTTCACGCATGATTGTGGTAGGTTATGGAATGGATCGGCCATTGGTGAGTAATGATGATGAAGTAGGGGGTAGAGAACTGAATCGGAGGGTGGAAGTGAAAATTTTAACCGGTGTATAGAACTAATTACTGAAAATTAGGAAAAAGATTTGGGCATAATAAAACTAAAGAGCTGTATTTTAATGATATTTTCAATCTTATTTTTTTTGATAAATATAGTTTTTGTATGTTGATTTTCAGCGCTTTATGGATGTGGGTTTAAAGGTGGAAGGTATTACTACTTTTTCCCAAAAACAATTTCTAGAACTTCTGTTGTAAACTGAATTGGGAATAATGGAGGAGAGTGTAAAAATATAAAAACATTTTGTGGTCAGCTCCATTGGTAGGAATAAATTCAAGTCAGAATTATAATGCCTAAGCTTTAGTTGTTACTTTTGCACCTAAGATCGAAAGTGACAAATTCGGGATCATTCCCTTTATTCAAATTTATTTTTATGTCTGTTGTACCGTACAAGGAAGAGAAGGTTGGGAAAAAGGAGCAAATAGCCACCATGTTCAATAACGTAAGTAAGCGCTATGATTTGTTGAATCATTTGCTGAGCATGGGAATAGACATTTATTGGAGGAAAAAAGCGATCAGGCAGCTGAAAGTGGAAAATCCGAAAATGATTTTGGATATTGCCACTGGGACAGGGGATTTTGCAGTTGAGGCTCTGGCATTGAACCCAGATAAAGTGATTGGGGTGGACATTTCAGAGGGAATGTTAAATGTGGGGCGTGAAAAGATTAAAAAATTGAAGTTGGAGGATAAAATTGAACTTCAATTGGGAGATTCGGAAAGATTATTATTCGAAGATAATACCTTTGATTCCGTTATAGCCTCATTTGGTGTGAGGAATTTTGAAAATTTAGAGAAGGGACTAGCCGATATGTTTCGTGTATTGAAACCTGGTGGGACAATTTTAATTGTTGAGTTTTCGAAACCTTCGGCATTTCCTTTTAAACAGATATATAATTTTTATTTTAGTAATGTTTTACCGATAATAGGCCGAATAATCTCTAAAGATAATGCAGCCTATACTTATCTTCCCGAATCTGTGCAGGCTTTTCCTGATGGGGATCGGTTTCTGGATATCCTACAAAAAGTTGGATTTAAAACGACAAAATGCAAAACTTTAACCTTTGGAATAAGCTCTATATACATGGGCAAAAAATAGGAGCTTTTCTGTTTCTCCTCTTATTGGTCTGTTCTGCAGATGGTTATGGGCAAAATGTGAAAACTACCAATTTGCCCAATTATGATAATCGTTGGCTGCATTATGGTTTTCAAATTGGGTTACATACAGCAAAGTACCAGGCGCGTTATGCTGATGCTTTTATTGAAGACCAACAAGATTCTGATTTGAGGGCTTTAGGAGCAGTGATGGGGCCTTTACGACCAGGGTTTTCCTTGGGATTTATTGTAAATCTTAGGCTTCATGATCAGTTTGACCTGCGTTTTCTACCACAGGTAAGTTTTGATGAGTATCAGTTGTCTTATATTCCTAAAGACCCTGATTCTGAATATCCAAATCCCTTACCAGTAGATCAAACCACCGTGGAATTTCCTTTGCTATTAAAGTACAAATCCATAAGAAGAGGGAATACTAGAATGTATTTAATTGGAGGAGTTGCAGCAAGTGTTTTGGCTTCCAACAACAAGAAAGAAGAAATTAATTTTGAGGAAGAACTTTTTGTTAAGAATACAGGACTATCTCTGGAATTGGGAGTAGGTTTGGATCAATATTTTCCACTTTTTAAGTTTGCCCCCGAATTGCGGTATTCTTTGGGACTAACCAATGTGCTTGGAGATGCATCGGAGATTCCTGATGAGTTGTTTTTTAGTAAGCCGCTTAAAAGCTTAAAAATTCACAAACTGACTCTTTATTTGAATTTTGAATAGTTTGAA
>NZ_SMMB01001024.1 GCF_009711365.1 Xanthovirga aplysinae
GATATTCTATTTAGGATTTGAGGTGAATAAGCCATAATAAATCCAAAATCCCAAAGTAACTAAATACTCCAAAGCGTTATTAAAACATCCTAAATCAAATAAGTCGATTTCCCTCAGAAGAAGGAAAAGCACCATTTAATAAGCTGCTTCCTTTTTGATTATTTTTTCAAAAGCTCGTCCAGTAACTCTAACTTACCAGTACAGCGACCTATTTCGAACCGTATGCTTTTTTCAGCCCTAGAATTTATTTCCTTATCCAAAGACTGCATTTTATCATACCATTCATACAATTCATCACTCACATGTTTTCTTGATTCCTGCAATTCATCTGCAGAGATATACTCTCCATTATTTTTTTCTGATAAAATAAGTTCCATGACAAGCTAGATTTATATATTTATTAAGATCTCAATTCTTAAAACCTAATAAGGACACTGAAGAAACTATTGGTGAACCCAAAACCTATCTTATTTTGCCAATGGGCAAAACATCTTAATTAATTAAATTCCAGTCTAAACCCACAGAACTATTCCTGTGGGTTTTATAAAGACTAATTTTTTATTATTGCTGTGTTACAAAAGCAGTGTTACCATTCCCATTTTGCATCACCCTACTAAGGTTACCTGCATTAGCCGCACTATTTTGATTTACTATAGCTTCATTTCCAGCCCCCATTTGCAAAGAAAAGGAATAGTTTTCAGCTCCACTTTGAGAAATAGTAGCTGTATTTTCCCAACCACTTTGTCCAGCCACAGCAAAACTGCCACCCTCCTGCTCAATCAATATCTCATTCTTACCTCCCAATTGACCAAAATAAGCCTCATTTTCTCCTTCCATTTGCACAATATCCACCTCGTTTCCACTCAACAAACTAGTTTGAATACCAAAGGCATAATCATCACCATCCTGCGAAATATCCACATCATTTGAAGAACCAAACTGCATCACTCCTGCCTCATTATTATTTCCGGTTTGTTCAATTAAGGCTTCATTTTCAAAACCAAATTGTCCAATGGTCCCATAATTTCTATCTCCGCTCTGAACTAAATCAGCGTTATTCTGCTGGCCGGACTCCACCACAATAGCTTGGTTATCATTTCCATCTTGGTCAACATCGGCATCATTTTTATCACCATCTTGCCAAATATTAGACCGATTTCTGTCCCCGTTTTGAGTTACACGAGAATCCCCATTCTTATTACCATCCTGCTGAATATCACTAAAGTTATCATCTCCATCTTGATAAACATGGGCATTATTTTTACTTCCTTCTTGGGTAATTAAGTTTACATTTTCATCTCCTTCTTGCTCTACCCAGGTATTATGTTTATCCCCAGACTGACTAATGTATGACTCATTGTCATTTCCGTACTGTTTAGTATCCGTATCATTATGGTCTCCAAGTTGAGACACTTCAGAAATATTTCTATCCCCTCTTTGTAACAAATAAGTAGTATGAGGTCCCTTACCATTCTTGTCACCTATTTGAACAACCTTTGCTGAATTTCCCGAGCCTTGCTGCTCTACCAAAGCTGAATTATCATCCGACTGGTCCTTATCACCTGCCTCAGTTTCTCCCTGCAGAATCGAGGCATTATTATCAGAACCTCCAGTTTGACGCACTTTAGCCAAGTTGTCATTTCCGTATTGGCTAATTCTAGCCGAATTCCCTTGGTAGGAACCCACAGGATTACCCATGGATGGCGTACTATTTAAATTATCAGCACCTTGCTCCACTGTGGCAAAATTACCAGCCCCTTCCTGATTAACTAAAGATGAATTCTGCAACTCACCTTCACCTCCACCTGTTTGCTTAACAGAGGAGGTATTATTTCCTATTTGTTCTACATTGGCAGCATTACCTCCTTTTTGCTCAACAATAGAAGTATTCTGAGCAAAGGAAGCGCTAGCAAACAATGTAGCACCAATAAATAAAATGTTAAATTTTCTCATAAGCCAAAAGATCTCTTATTGATATCGATTTTTTTGGATAATTTGAACTTGCATTCCATTCTCACCTTTTTGCCTTACCTCCATTTCCGGCACATCATTTCCACCAGAAATTTCAAGTTCATGTCCGTTTCCCTCCTGTACAATATAGCGTTTAAGCCCATTTCCTTCTAAACCATGAAGGAGCACTAAATTATCATCTCCCTTTTGCAGTAAAAATGAATAATTATTATCTCCATTTATCTGTAGATTATAATTGTTTCCATTTCCTATCTGCCATACAATTGAAGAATTTTCCAGACCATTTTGCAATAGATTTACTTGGTTATTAGACCCGAGTTGTTTTAAAGAAAGGAAGTTCCCTTCCATAGTCTGCCCAGATTCTGAAATGATCAACTCTCCTTCCATATTTAGCAAATTATCCAAAACAGGATCATTTCCCTGTGCAAATGATTTCTCATTCAAAAACAGGATGGAAGATAATAGAAGAATAACTGCTGTTGAGATGAATTTTGAAATGCTCATAAAGGATGGAAGATTTTTAATGAATATACTTTTGTAAAACAACCACAGTCCTCTGGAGGACTGTGGTCAATCACTTTTGACTTATTATGGTAATATTGCGCTGCTATTTTGATTTACCACAGCAGTGTTATTTCCAGTTTGAGATACTTCACTGAAGTTAGAAGTTCCCATTTGATTAACTGTTAAGTTATTTGCTCCATCATATTGTCCAGAAAGTGAAACGTTCATTTCGCCTTCCTGAGTGATAGTAGCTACACTACCTGTTCCGATCTGCTCTGCCCCTGCATAGTTACCATCTCCACCAGATTGTGTAATAGTCAACTCATTAAATTCTCCCACTTGAAAGAATTCGGCTGCTTGAGCACCGTCCAATTGATCGATTGTAACTACATTTCCTTCTCCGCTACCTACCTGCGCACCTAAAACATAATCATCTCCATCTTGATTAATGGTAGCAACATCTGAATCACCTTGAGCTACACCTGAAGCGTTATTATCACCATTCTGAGTCAATGTACCTACTGATCCATTTCCTAATTGTGCAAATCCGCCCGCATTGTTATTGCCAGTTTGTGTAATATAAGCATTATTGTCATCACCTCCTTGGAACAAACCAGCTAGGTTATCATCGCCATCTTGTCTGATATCTACCATATTACCATTCCCAATCGTATATGAATATGCTGCATTTTCTGAACCGTCCTGGTCTATTGTACCCATATTGTTTTCACCTACTTGAGAAAGTTCAGCGTAGCTACCTATTGCAGGACTATTGGCCCTTGTATTTTGTAATACGTTGGCACTGTTTCCCTGACCATCTTGGTAAACATGTCCTTCATTTGAATCATATCGTTGCTCAACAAGTGCATCGTTTCCTGCGCCCCCATCAACTCCTACTTGGGTAATGCTAGCAGTATTGTTTTCTGCCCAACCTACTCCCTGATCAATAATGGCGGTATTATTGTCACTGCTTTGAGCAATTTCAGCAGAGTTACCGTCACCGTCTGTATCAACTGTAGCCATGTTACCGTCACCATCTTGGGCAACATTGGCTGTATTACCATGCCCCATATTACCTGGAAGTTTATCATTCTTCCCCATTTGATTTACATCCACAGTATTACCATCTCCGTTTGTGGTAATTTCAGAACTATTTGAACCTCCTTCTTGGTAAACGGTTGCAGAGTTCACCGCATCCCCATCAACACTGTTCTGGATAATGCTAGAAGATTCATTAGTAGACTGAGTCACAGTAGCAGTGTTCAAGCCGTTTTGATCTATTGAGGAAGTATTACTTCCTGTTTGATTTACTATGGCATTGCTGGTTCCGCTTTGATTTACGGTCGAATTGTTCTGTGCTAATGCAAGAGAAGCTGAAAGAATTCCTGCTGCTCCCAATAAAAGAACTTTTTTCATAATAAATAGATTTTAAATAGTTGTAATAGATTGAAAAAATTTTATGATTTTGCTATAAAATATTCACTTATAATTTCGTGAAAAATTTCCAAAAAAAATAACCTTAACTCGCATTGTACATTCATCACCAACCTCGAACTGATCATCTAACAAACCCATCCACTCATCCCATTTTTTTCTATATTTCAATAAATAATCAGCACAAAAAACCAACTTAAAAGCACTAATTATAACTATACGATAATTTATTAGAATTTAAAACCCTAATTAATCTCACAAATTAAACTTTTATCGAATTTTTTGTGATTTTTTTTAGTTCACTACAAATATAACTCCCCATACCAATACTGCAAATATTTTTTCTATTTTTTTTATTCCAAAAGTACATTTTTTTTAAAAAATCATTCAATTTGTTAAAAAATAAAATATGTCATTTGAAAAAATAAATTAAAATAATTCTATTTTAACCAACTAAAGGATATTATATAGTTCACTCAACCACTAAAAATTCAATTCAACCGAACGACATCAAATTCAATTAAAAAAATCAGGCTTATTAGGAAATTTTTATCCAACAATTCTTATCCATTAAAAACTAAAAAAAGAATCCCCCAAAAACTTCAACTATTTCAATATCTATGGGGTTAAATCAAAAAAGTATTTTTAAGTATACTGAAAGGGAAAACTTTTTATCTAGATAATTATCAAACCCCAAAAAACACTGGTAACTTAGTGATTATCAAGTTGAAACAAACATAGGTAAGAAACATTTCTGAGGAATCCATAAATTTTGAAAAGAGATAATTTTTACCTTGGTGAGAAGAAAATAGAGATAATTTCCCTTCCTTTTTTAATCGAACATCTCGACCATTAACTTTTCCAATATTTTTAAAATTGTTTATTACCAGGTTATTCCCCTGGGGAAAGTTTTTGAATCAAAAGACGAAAGGGAATTCAATAAATGAAATATTATCGTTGAAATAGATTTTGACTATTGGTATAGGAGAGAATTTATTAATTAGTAGAATGTAAAATTTAAATAACCACAACCCAATGGTGGACTGTGGTTATTTAAATTTGGCTTTTTAAGGTAAAATTGCGCTGCTATTTTGAGTTACAACAGCAGAATTAGCTCCACTTTGGGTAACGTTACTGTAGTTAGAACTTCCCATTTGAGTAACTTCTAAGTTATTCGCTCCTACATTCTGTACCGAGTAAGAACTGTTCCATTCTCCTTCCTGAATGATATTTGCTACACTTCCTGAACCGACCTGTTCTGCATCTACATAGTTACCATCTCCTCCAAATTGATTAATATTCAATTCATTACCTTCTCCCTCCTGATAGAACACAGTTTCTTGAGCTCCGCTTCCTTGATAAATATTTACTACATTTCCACTACCTATTCCTATTTGATCTCCATAAACATAATCATCTCCATCTTGAGAAACACTAGCCACATCTGAGTCCTCTTGCCAAATATCAGACTGATTATCATCACCAGTTTGAGTCAGAGTGGCTTCAGCACCATTTCCAAACTGGTAATAATCACCTTGATTGTTATTTCCAGTCTGAGTAATTAAAACATCATTTCCATTACCTTCCTGCTCAACATAAGAGTAGTTACCATCACCTTCTTGTATAATATTTAACATGTTATCATCACCTCTCGTAAAGGATAAAGTCTCATTTTCAGCCCCATCCTGGTCAATGACTCCAATATTGTTCACCCCTTCTTGAGAAAGTTCAGCATAGCTACCTATCACTGGGCTGTTTGCTTGTGTATTTTGCAATACTTTTGCGTCATTTCCTTGACCCTTTTGATAAACATCAGCTTCATTAGAATCATAACGTTGCTCCACTAAGGCATCATTGCCAGCTCCTCCGTTTACTCCTATTTGTCTAATGGTTGCAACATTGCTTTCCGCCCAACCCACGCCCTGGTCAATAATAGCGGTATTATTGTCTTTTTTCTGACGAATAGTTGCTTTATTTAAATCACCATCCGTATCTACTATAGCAGAGTTACCATCACCTTTTTGAAAAACATTGGTTCTATTTCCATGCCCCAAATCAGTATTCGGATCCTCATCATTCAAACCCATTTGGTTAACATCAACACTGTTTCCGTCTCCCTTAGTATTGATAGTTGATCGATTTCCTCCTCCTATTTGAAACACATTTGCTGTGTTAGCAGCATCTCCATCTACACTAGTTTGCTTAACTTTAGAAGTATTCACACCATGCTGATCTACAATAACAGCATTATTTCCTGCTTGTTCTACTGTAGATTTATTCTGGGCCATTGCTATAGAAGCCGAAAAAACTCCAACAGCACCAAATAAAAGAACTTTTTTCATGATAAATATAATTGAAATGGTTAAATAATAATTGATTACTTGTATAATACCGCCTACATTACACAACATTCATTGAAATAAGTGCGGTAAGAAGATTAGCAATAAAATAACTAACGGATCAAATACATTCAACCCGACTTTAGCACTATTCCCGGCAAAATTCAACCCTCACATCCCATTCCTTCTTATCCCCCCAATTCCTTAAAACTGTAAAAGTGATGCTAATCTTAAATTAAAGACCTTTGCCAATATTCTAGTTTTTTTTATTTCCCACAGAATATCATCCCCCTATTTAAATAATACCTAAAAGCACATTCTTCTTCAAAATTATAATTATATAAAAATCAATTATAACTTAAAATTAGGCATAATCCCTCCTTTTAGACTTTGTAATAATTTTCTATGATTTTTCTAAGTATATCCCAAATATATACCCTCTTAACAAT
>NZ_SMMB01000464.1 GCF_009711365.1 Xanthovirga aplysinae
ACTGTTAAAGCGGTCATCCAAAAAAGAATATTTGAATGGCTGTCCCGGAGCCATCATGTTCCATTGGTTTTGGAGTAAGGCAATGGCTTCTGTGGCTTTTTGCCCTTCAAAACGAATGGTAATGGCCCCTCTGCTATTTTCTAAAACCATGGCGAGTGGTCCTATATTCTCTTTCAGGGATTCAAAGTTGAAGTTCTTCACTACTCCTATGATCGTATACCATTTATTAGTTCTGTTTTGCATGATTCTTTGACCAATGGGGTGGTCAAATCCCAGCTTCCTTACAGTGGATTCATTAACTACAATGGCAGAAGAATCAGAAGGGAAGTTTGGAGAAAAAAACCTTCCCTGGGCCATTTCCATGCCTAAAGTTTTTAGGTAATCATAATCCACCGCCCAGCGATCCATAGCAAAGGTCTGGTTCATTGCTTGTTGTTCTTTGGATTGGTAGGAATCAAAGGACTTTTCGGAAGGGCTTACTGGTAAGAAACCTGAAACGGTGGCTGATTTAAAAACTGAATTTTTCAGGATTTCTTTTTTGAAGGATTGGGCTTGTTGCCCTAAGGTATAGGCGTCGTGAATCGTAACTAGTTGCTCTTTTTGGAAACCGGTATTTGTATTACGAATAAAGTTGAGTTGTTTGTAGATTACCCCTGTACCAATCATCAGGAAAATCGAAATGGAAAATTGTAATACTACTAAAGTACTTCTAAGGTTACTTCCCTTGAAAGTGGAATTTAAATTTCCCTTTAATACTTTTGCGGGGTTTGTAGAAGATAAAATAAAGGCAGGGTAAGCTCCTGAAAGAGTACCCACAAAAAGGATAACTCCTGAAATAGTAATTAAAAGAGGGCCATTATCCCAGTAATTGGAGGTAAGGGGTTTGTCAGCTAAATAATTAAAAGCAGGAAGACTGAGATCCACCAACCCTATTGCCAACAATAGGGATATTATACTCAATAGTAAAGATTCAGAAAGAAACTGAAAGAGCAATTGAGACCGAAAAGCACCCACTGACTTGCGAATACCCACTTCTTTGGCCCGTTCTGCGGAACGGGCGGTTGTCAAATTAATGTAGTTTGTGCAGGCGATTAAAAGAATAATAAAAGCAATCGCAGAGAAAATATACACGTATGTAATGCTTCCGTTTGGCTCATGTTCATCTCTTAGATTAGAAAGGAGGTGAATGTCTTTTACCGGTTGAAGGGAATAGGCAAAAGAGGTTCCTTTATTTTCCATTTCTTCCATACTAGCACCAAAGAATTGTTGTATAACCGGACCAACAGTTTTTCGGAGCATTTCCGGGAATTTAACTTCAAGTTTTTCTGGTGATGCATTTTCATTCAAAACCAAATAGGTGTAAAAATTGTGGCTTAGCCAGTTTTCCCTCTCTAAAAGGCTTCTGATCCTAACCATAGGAAAAAAAGCATTGTAATGAAAATGGGAGTTTTGGGGTATATCTTTGAAAACGCCGGTGATCTTGGCGTTGCGATTTTGGTCAATGAGAAGGGTTTTTCCCAGAGGATCTTCTTTTCCGAAAATTTTATTTGCTGTGGTTTCATCAATGATAAGGGAGTTTGGCTGGGTGAGTGCTGTTTCAGGGTCTCCTTTGATTAAGGGAATAGTAAAGACATCGAACAATGTGGAGTCAGTATAAGCCGTACTGACTTTAAATGATTTTTCCTTATGGGTAAAAGAAGAGGTACCTAAAATCCCAATTCTGGTTACCTGTTGTACTTCCGGAAA
>NZ_SMMB01000612.1 GCF_009711365.1 Xanthovirga aplysinae
AATTTTAAAATAATGATACGAGCAAAAGATCTGGTATTTGCGTATCCCAAAAATGATTCTCCAACTATCAATGGCATTGATTTTTCCATTGGAAAAGGGGAAATATTTGGATTTCTGGGGCCTAGTGGTGCAGGAAAAAGTACTACACAAAAAATTCTCTACAAAGTTTTGGAGAATTATGAAGGAGAAGTAGAAGTTTTTGGGAAGTGCTTAAAACAATGGAGAAGAGATTATTTTGAACGCATTGGAGTAGGTTTTGAACTGCCCAACCATTATCCTAAGTTGACAGCCAGAGAAAACCTTCAGTTTTTTGGATCTCTATACCAAAGAAAATACCAATCCATAGATGAATTATTAGATAAGGTGGGTCTTTTGGAAGATGCTGATAAAAGGGTGTTTGAGTTTTCCAAAGGAATGAAAATGAGGCTCAACTTTATTCGAGCCTTGCTGCATGATCCGGAAATTCTTTTTTTCGATGAACCTACAAACGGATTGGATCCCGTAAATGCACAAATCCTTAAAGATTTCCTGTTAGAGTTGCAGAAGGAAGGGAAAACGATTTTTATTACCACTCATTTAATGCACGATGCAGATGAATTATGTCAGCAAGTCTCTTTTATGACGGATGGTATACTAGTGTTGACGGATAGCCCTCAGCAGCTAAAACTAAAATACGGAGAAAGAAATTTGAAGATAGGGTATCGCAAAAATGGTCTTTTGGTAAAAAAGAAATTTGAGTTGGACCGATTAAAGGGCAATGAAGATTTTCTTGCTATCATTAATCATTATCCAATAGAAACGATGCACACTACAGAGGCCAGCCTCAATGATGTTTTTATAAAGGTAACCGGTAAGTCCCTTCACTCATGAAAAAGATATTCAATTATTTTAAATGGGAGTTGTTGATTTTACATCGCAATCAATTGCTGACGATAAGTATAGTGGTCACTCTACTCTATATCGGGATCTTCAAAATTCTGGAAGGTTTGCCTCACTTAGAAAAAGTTTTGGTTTTACTTATTTTCAATGATCCGGCCCTGATCGGCTTTTTCTTTGTTGGCGTAACCATTTTATTTGAAAAATCGGGTAATATCTTATCCGCTATTCAAGTAAGCCCGCTCAAGCTGTGGGAGTACTTTGCGGCTAAAATTAGTGCCCTAAGCTTGATTGCCATACTGTGTAGTTTGGGGATGGCTCTTGCTGCACATGGATGGGATTTTAATTATGTTTTATTTATTTCTGGGGTGGGCTTGACTTCCCTTTTATTTATCCTAAGTGGATTGATCATTGTGGTGTGGTCTACCTCTTTTAATCAGTTTTTAATGAAGGCCATGGGGGTATTGATAGGCCTTAGCCTCCCATTTCTGGGTTATTTCGGTGTTCTGCATACAAATTTATTTTACTTTTTGCCTACTCAAGGAAGTATTATCCTACTTGATGCTGCTTTTCAAAAGCAAATTGGTCCTGAGGTTATTTATGGTGTGGGAATACTTCTGGTTTATAATGTGCTCTTATTTTTCTTTGCCTTGAAAACCTTCAAGAAGCACTTAAACTTTTAAGTCTGGAATTGATTCAATGAAACTCTAAACTCAAGCTTCCTATGAAAACCAAATTTTTCCAAATTGCTCTTCTAGACCAAAAAGCCATTTTCCGGGATAGCTCTCTTGTCTTTTTTTTATTGGTTTCCTTATTCCTTTTTGTAGTTGTACGCTTTGGTCTTCCCTACCTTATAGAGGAATTTCCTGTTGTTGATAATTACCTCATCTATATACTGATGTATGTAGGAATGCAGGCTCCTGTATTATTTGGTTTTGTTACCAGCTTTGTCTTTCTTGATGAAAAAGACGATCATATATATGACTTTGTAATGGTTTCCCCTGTGACAATGCCTGCCTATGTGGTAAGCAAATTGATACTCCCATCTTTTTTTTCCTTTCTTATGAGCTTTTTCATTCTATACTTCAATGGATTGCAATTTTTTAGTCTGATGCATTGCTTTTTGTTAGGTCTGATGTATGCCTTACTTACTCCATTTCTTACTCTTGTGGTAGCCGGATTGGCCAAAAATAAAGTAGAAGGAATGACTTATTTGAAAGCCCTTAATCTGCTGTTAATTCTGCCGATGTTAAGTTTCTTTTTTCCTTATAAAGGGTTAATGGCTCTTGCTGTAATTCCAGTTTACTGGGTTTTTCATTTTTTCCAGGGCGTGGCTCAGGCTGAAAAGGCTATTTTTTATTTGGCAATAGGCCTAATATATGAATTGGTTCTGACATGCCTTCTAATTTATTTCTTTGTGAAAAGAATGAGGTGAACACAGGTTCTTCTTTCCCATTTATTCTTGCACCCCATTAATTCCATCTTTCTTGAATTACTTTACCAATTGAAAATCTTCCATTAGCAGCTCTTAATAAACTACCAAAATAAGGATTTTCCTTCAAAGTCAAATTTAAATCCTGATTAACAGATAATTTAAAGCATTGCATTTATTTCCACCAAGATATCTAAATAAAGCTTGTGAAAAATTAATCCTAAATAATAAAAAATTGGGTATTAATATATCTCTATACGGAAAGCTAATCTAATCCTATCAAAATAATTGAATCTAATCAAGCTGGTTATTCAAGCATTTGAGTATGAGTGAATTGCAGATTATTGGTTTTATTTATTATAAAATAATTACATAAAATATAATTATTTTCCATTTTTCTTTG
>NZ_SMMB01000429.1 GCF_009711365.1 Xanthovirga aplysinae
AGTTGTTTTTCGAGCTGCTGAAAAGGAAAAACCGCCAATTCCTCCATCAAATCCACCGTCGATTTCTGCATTTTAACAGCAAGAAGCAATTTCTCAGATAATTCGTTGATGTTACTCATGAACATTTTATTAAATTATATATAGGATAACCACCCAATATGGATTGTTTATTCTTTAAGAGCATGTCTAAATGACGACCACCCCCCTAATCCGTAAAACTGAATGATTAAAGTAAATCAAAATGTCAGAACAGAGACATTAAGCATACTATTAGAAATTTTCTCGGCCTAGCTTACACATTATCCCTTCCATTTCATAGGAATGGTGTTACTTTTGTTGCTGATTTCACCAAGCCTCACACCAGAAAAAAAACAAGGGTCCCCCTTCAGCCTTTATCCGGAAAAAAGGAGACCACTACATACTACTTAACTTTCAAAGTTTTGAGACACTAGAGAAATAACTCCTAATCAACAAAAAGATCTAGTACCTATTAGTTTCCTTTCAAAACTCCATTGATAACATCTGGTGAACACTTCTAAATCCATTATTCTCAATAGCATTTAGGGAACCACTATTATATACGAAGAACTGTAAAAGACGATGGCCATCATCCACACAGGCGTAACCAATGGTCTTGTTTTCATCTTTCATTTCCCAGTGGTTTGCATAATTTGTCAGCACTTCCCACATTTCATCTTGGGGAGGAATCAGCGGCTTTCTCCATTCCGCTTTTAAAGGGTTTAGAATACTATTGTTCGTGATTTTATTGAAATGAAATTGTTTTTTCATGCCTATCGATTATTAATAGTTATTTTCTTTTACCCTTCTTTCTTTAAAGGGCCAATAATGATTAGTAAAAAAAGAAGAGAACCATTATTTCCATTGATGGTTCGTTCTTTTTTGTTTACAATAAGAACAGGGTATGATTTATAGGAAAGCGCACATTTTAAAATAGCCACCCAATCTCCTACAGAGGGAAGGTCATTCTTGCTTTCTGCTGAAAAACGCAAATTACCGGTTAGCTCCCCTTCCAAATCTCCATTTTCGGTTTTTACAACAAAGCGTTCTTTGTGTTCCAAAATAACTCTGCCTATACCAAAACCGGTAAGAGATTGCTGGGTTCTATATCTTTCTAAATCTTCCGTATGACCTAAGGCTTTTAAGAAACTACTGGTATTCGAAATTATAGGATTAGCTTTTGATGCATTATTTTCCATTGAATTCATTTATAAAATGGCACACTTGTGCCCATTTGCAGAATTACAAATGCGCTTAAAAATTCTGATTAATAAAGATTAATGAATTTGACAGGTGCTTCAAAACACTCAACAAGAAATGCTTATTGATGAAATAAAAATGTACAACACCTGTCACCTACACCGATAACAAGTGCTCCAAGGAATGTATAAATAGTGGTTTTTTATGCATGAGCTGTAAATGTAGTTCTAAATACTGAGTTTTCAAAAAATTAACCCACTCACCTATTCAGGTTTCAATTTAGTTGTTTACCCCAACCCCTTCAATTAGTTAATAGGGTCTTGAAATAAAACTAATCTTAAATTTCC
>NZ_SMMB01000241.1 GCF_009711365.1 Xanthovirga aplysinae
GCCATAAAATTTACACTTTCAATATTTCAAATTGATAATTATATCCAATGTATAGCTCATTCAATGATATGCCTTCCAATTCAAAGGTATGGATCTATCAAGCTGATCGTAAACTCTCCGATACAGAGAGAGAAACTCTTGAAAGCAACCTAAAAGTTTTCCTAAACTCCTGGGCTTCTCATGGTAATGATTTAAAAAGTTCAGGTAAGGTTTTTCACAACCAATTTCTGGTTATTTTGGTAGATGAAAATCAAAATATGGCTAGTGGATGTTCTATTGATAGTTCCGTAGCATTTGTAAAAGAATCCGAGAAAGCTTTAAAGGTTAATTTCTTTAACCGAACGAAAATTGCATTCCTCATTGAGGGGGAAATATACCTGGAAGATCTTCAAAAGGTTAAGGAAAAAGTTAGTGGCGGATTAATTAAAAAAGATACCCTAACTTTTAATAACCTTGTTGCAGACAAAGCAAGCTTTGATTCTAATTGGACTATTCCAGCCAAAGATTCCTGGCTTAGCCGTTATTTCTAAAAGCAGAGGTTAATTTTACTAAAATTCCTGCCATAATTTCATATATTGGAAGCAAATAAAATATGCTTTCTTTGCTTTTTAATTTTGATGCTTATTGAAAAGCAGAGGGTTTATAACCCTTTATCTTAGTAAGAAGTTATAAAACACAAGAGCGAACCTATGAGAGATTAGGGCTGAATATTGTGGGGAACCGTTAAAGAGTATCTCATATTTCAACTATGGGCTATTTTAATAGGAATGTTTTAAATCATATATCATACTGAATTTACTTAGCCCTTTTG
>NZ_SMMB01001007.1 GCF_009711365.1 Xanthovirga aplysinae
AGTTTTTGAGGGCTTAGACAATCGGTTTCTTAAAATGAGATTTAGGTTAATTGTCCTTGATCTTAAGCAAATTCGTAATACCTAAAACGTAATTAAATCTATTTTCCAGGAACCATTTATGAATAAATTTATAAAAATTGCATTGGCAGCTACTCTTTTGTCAACAAAGAGCCTTGCTCAAGATATTTCCATTGGAAAACCTGCAGATAAACTATTTAAGGAGGGGTTTGAGTTATTTCAGAAGGAGAACTATAGTCCCGCCCGTCAAATTTTTGAATCCTATCTTTCTTCTTCAAATTCTTCTAAAGAATATTTGGTTGATGCTCAATATTATCTCGCATTAAGTGCTTTGCGTTTGGGAAATCCAGATGGGGAGTATTTGATTGAGAATTTTGTGGAATCTTTTCCAAAAAACTCTAAAGCCAGATTGGCTTATTTTGAACTTGGAAACTTTTATTTTTCACAGAAAGGTTATGCTAAAGCTATTAAATATTATGAGAAGGCCGATGATAATCAATTGAATGAGGATCAGCTGAATCAAAAACGCTTTCAGTTAGGCTATGCTTTATTTTCTAGAAAAAAGTATGAGGAGGCCCTTGAAAATTTCAATCTTCTTAAACGTTCAGAAAATTCTTTTACTTATTCGGCTAGTTATTATGCTGGATTCATTGCCTATTCAAAAGAGGAATACGAAAGGGCTTTGCTAGATTTGGAAAAGGCCGGGAAAGTTGAAAACTATGCTTCTGTGGTTCCCTCTTTTATCACGAACATCTATTATAAGCAAAATCAATTTGAGAAGTTGATTAATTATGCCAATGATGTGTTGGAGAGTAAACCTAAACCCCAAAATTCTAATCAAATCAATTTGTTATTAGCAGAATCATATTATCAAAAAGAAGATTATTCTGCTGCTGCAAATCATTTTTCTGAATATTTGAGAACCAAAGGAGTAAAAGTTGATCAGGGGATTCTGTACAGGGCAGCTTATGCTCAATATGAGAGTGGGGCTAATGATAAGGCCATTAAGAATTTTGAGAAAGTGGCTGCTAAAAATGATACGATCAGCCAATATGCTTCTTATTACTTAGGGGCTTTGTATTTAAAGAATGAAAATAAACAATTTGCCCTTGCAGCATTTAATAAGGCGGTAAAGAGTAAATATAATGAAACAATTTCTGAAGAGGCCTTAATAAATTTTGCCAAATTAAATTATGAATTGGGGAACTCTTCAGAAGCCATCGATAGTTTTACTGAATTTTTAGATCGGTTCCCAGCAAGCAAACATAAGGAAGAAGCCAATGAATTGCTGAGCGAAGCTTATTTGAATACGAATAACTATGCAAAGGCTATTCAGCATATTGAAAGCCTAAAAAATAAAAGTTACATCATACGGAAAGCTTATCAAAAGGTAACCTACCTGAGAGGGACACAACTTTTTAATTTGGGTAAGTATTACCAATCTGTACAGCATTTTAAAAAGTCCCTAGAATTTTCCATAGATAGGGAAATGGTTGTCATGGCTAATTTTTGGTCTGGAGAAGCTTATTCCATAGGTAAGAAATTTGAGGAGGCGATTAACTCATATGCTGCAGTTTTTAGAAATTCGGATGCAAATAATGAATATTACTTGAAGGCCAGGTACGGCATAGCCTATGCCTACTATAATTCCAAGCAATATGATAAAGCGTTGGTACATTTTAAACATTATATTTCTGGAGTTGGGAAGGCTTCTGATCAGCTTTTTTACGAGGATGCATTAATCCGTTTAGCTGATTGCTACTATGCAATTAAGGGGTATTCGGATGCCATTTCTTATTATGATCAGGCAATTGCTGAACGTAACCCTGCTTCTGACTATGCCTATCTTCAAAAGGGAATCATTCTTGGTGTTCAGGAAAAACTTCCCGATGCCTATCAGTCATTGGATAAGGTGTTGAATAACTACCCTGATTCCAGGTTTGTAGCTCAGGCTTTATTTTATAAAGCCCAGTTTGCTTTTGAGAAGGGAAATTACCAAGTAGCAATCAATGGGTTTACTCATCTTATTAGTAAAAGTCCCCAGAGTCAGTTTATTCCTTATGCTTTACTTCGTAGGGCTATCTCAAATACTAATCTTCAGAATTATGATTTAGCAATAAAAGATTACAAGAATATTTTAAATAAATTCATTTCACACGAATTAGCCAATGATGCTTTATTGGGGCTACAAGAGGCTCTTGCACAGGTTAATCGTTCAGGTGAATTTGCTTCTTATTTGGCAAGTTTTAAAAAGGCCAACCCAGAAAATCAATCTGTAGCCAATATTACTTTTGAGTCAGCCAAATCATTGTATTACAATCAAAATTACACTAAGGCTATTGCCAGTTTTAATGATTTTTTAGTGAATTACCCTGATAATAGTCTTACTTATGAAGCAAAATATTTTATAGCTGATTCTTATTACCGTCAAAAACAAATGAGTGAGGCTATAAATTATTTTGAAATGGTGGTGGATGATAATCAAACTAAAATGGTGAACCGTTCACTACAAAGGATGGCCGATATCTATTTTGGGCAGAGAGAATTAGGCCTTTCCATAAAGTATTATAGACAGTTATCATCTCTCGCAAACAGCCGAAAGGAACAATACAATGCCTGGGCCGGGCAAATGGAGGCTTATTACCTAATGAAACAATATGATTCAACCGCCTATTTTGCTGATCAGATCATTGCGAAAGGAAATGTGGCTGCGAATGCTTTAAATAAAGCGCAATTGTTTTTGGGAAAAGCTGCTTATGCTGAGGGAGATTACGATAAAGCTGTAGATGAATTTCTGGCAACTCTTAATTCTGCAAAAGATGTAAATGGGGCTGAGGCACAATACTTAATGGCTGAAATCTTCTATGAAAAAGGGTTATATAAACAATCCCTTGAAGCTTTATTTGAATTGAATGATCAATTTTCTGTGTATACCAATTGGCTTGGTAAAGGATTTTTGTTGATTGCTGATAATTACATAGCCATGGGTGAGTTTTTTCAGGCCCGTGCTACTTTGAATTCAGTGGTTGAAAAATCCAATTTGTCTGAAGTTGTGAAAGTTGCACATCAAAAGTTACAGAAGTTGGATGAATTGGAAAGACAAAAAGAACTTCAGAAAAAGCAGAAGGAAGAACAGGTCTCAGATAGTTTGAAGCAACAAGAGGTAACTATTGAGGACAGCTCTCTTGATTCAATTAATTAAGACTCTGTGTTTAAACATTTTTTTGTGAGCGAGTTATAAGATTTATTTGACCAAAATATTAATATGAAAAATGTTTTTTGTTTTCTTGTAATTTTAGGCTTTGCTGTTCCACTTTTTGCCCAAGAAAAATGGGAAGAGGATGGGGACATTGAAAGTGCTGAAGTGTTGATTCAAAAGAATAGAAAGAATGATTTACCTATGGCGAACCGTTCCTTTGAAAAGGTTGCTCCTCAGGCCACAGAGCAGCTGACGCCCCAGGTAAATTTTAATGTCCCAAATTTTACTTTTAATCCTCAGCCCATTGACCAGAAAATTCGGGTCCAGACGATCAAGCATGGGAAGCGGCCGGTTTATTTTAATAACACTGTAAAGGCGGGTATTGGAAATTATGTGACTCCTTATCTGGAAGCCTTTCTTAATGCCCAACCTAATAAGGATGTGAGTGTGGGGTTAAGGGCAAAACACCTTTCTTCCTTAAACGGACCAGTAAATAAAAGTGCTTCAGGAAGAAGTGAGAATTTGCTGGCTTTAAGTGGAAAGTATTTTGCGAATAAAGCTACAATTGAATCCCAAATTAGATATGAGCGGTTAAAAAATTATTTTTATGGGTATGATCCTGAAATTCCTGTAAACATTGATACTACTCGTCAGGTCTTTCATAATTTTGATTTTTCATTGGGTCTAAAAGATAGATTATTAGAAGGACCATTTCATTATAATTTAAATGGAAATGCTGGGTATTTTTCAACCTTAACAGGGGATTCAGAAAGCTATTTGGGCTACGGGGCAAATTTAAGTTACCAGCTTCAGGATAATATTGAAATTTCAATGGGTTCAGAAGGAGTTTTTGGACAGTATTCTTCTAATGAATTTGGAGTAAACAGGTATTTGGTAAAAGTGAAACCACGGGTACAGTATCAGTCTGATTTACTATCAGTGGCTGCCGGTGTAAACCTTATTTACGAAAATTCGCCGTTTAGCAGGGAAGAAGGTATATTGTGGCATGTTTATCCTTACCTATTTGCCGGATATAATTTAAATCCAACCCTTCAGGTTTATGGGGAACTCAGTGGAGGTGTCCAGTATAATTCTTTGGAAGGTTTTAGTAAAGAAAATCCGTATATGAATAATGGGCAAATTATTTTGAATACCTATAAGGATTATGGGATGAAAGCAGGACTAAAGGCAGATCTTACTTCCTATTTCAACCTCAATACAGGTTTTGAATATGCTTCTTTTTCAAATATGTACTCGTTTATAAATAATCAGACAGATCCTTCCCGCTATGACCTCACTTACGATCCTTTCAGTATAGGGGTAGGAAACTTCTTTGCTTCCTTGCAATACAGGTATAAGCAGTCTTTTAGCGCGAATGTGAATGCCAATTATTTTATTTACGATTTTAATGAAACGCCTCTTTATTATAAGCCTAATTTTAAAATTAATACCTCATTAAATTATAATCCTATTGAGAAATTGTCTTTGGGTGTAGATTTGATTGTTTTAGGTGGTTTAGAAACAGAACCTTTGTCAGAAGGAGAGGAGTCGACTTTAAATCCCGTAGTTGATTTGGGAACAAAAGCGGATTACAAGTTATCGTCTCGATCATCAGTTTTTCTCTCTGTAAGTAATCTGTTTTCACAAAAGAATGAATATTTTAAGAATTACCCATCTCAAGGAATATTGGTAATGCTTGGTGGTTCCTATTCTTTTTAAAGTCGTTGATTTTGAATGATTAGTTTAAATTTTTTCCAAGTTTGAAATGGTTTTTTATTCAATTGACCCCTATTTGATGAAAAAAATGACTAATTTCAAAGCAGATAATTTTTTTATTTTTTCAAATTTTATCTCTATTTTGGTGAAGTAATAACTGCTAATTTTTTATTTAAAAGATAATGGAAACATCAAATTCCCAAGAAAATAATGTTGAAAATGAGGACTTCGGATTAGCTGAAGTTGCATTTAAACCCATTGAAAGAAGAGAAAAAGAGGCTGTTAAAAAACCTGAAAATACACCCTTTCCTAAACAGAAGGTAGTAAATTGGCCTGTTGTTATCGCCATTGTTTTTACAGTTATAATTGTTGGGGCAGGTATATTTTTCTTTTTAAGGCCAACTTCCTCTGTTCCCAAGGAAAATGAATTGAATAGTTTGGATGTCACTCCTCCGGTGCAAGAGCAGGAAGTTTCAAATGAGTCTGTGGATAATACAGAAGCTATTAATGATGGTTGGGGAGATGAAGCGGCTTCCACCGATGAAAGTAATTCTGCCAACGTATCTGAAACTGCGGATGTTGAAGAAATAGATCGGGGAGAGATTTTGGAGATTAAAAATATTACGGGCAAGTACTTTGTGGTTATAGGAAGTTTTTTTGATAAAGATTTAGCTTTCGACCAAGCAAATACTCTTGAAAGGGCAGGGCATAAAGTGTATGTAATTTACCCTCAGGAAGAGGAACACTTCTATAGGGTTGGATTAAGTACAGCTTATAATTCATTTAATGATGCTTCTTCAGTACTAGAGTCATTGAAAAATGACTTTGGACAAAAAATTTGGGTATTAAGAAATTAAAATAAGCTTATAGTCTGGTATAAAAATTGTTTAATTTTAAGCCTGACAACTGAGGATTTTTGACGGTTCTCAATTTTCAGGCTTTTTCATTTTAACAGGGATAAATTCTTTAGAAGTGCAACACATGATGAATTTTTTGCAGGTAACAACCGGAGGCGATCCGGAAATGGTGATTGATAGTGTGAAAACTATATCAGTGCTTGATTTACTTTTTAAGGGGGGATGGGTGATGATTCCTCTTTTTTTATTAGCATTCGTTGCTATTTACATTTTCTTTGAACGAATGTTGACTATTAAAGCTGCTTCTAAAATTCCAGTGCATTTTACTGAACAGATCCGAGAAAGAGTGTTAGGTGGGGATATTAATGGCGCACGCCTTTTATGTTCTGAAAATGAATCTCCTATTGCCCGTATGATTGAAAAAGGACTTTCGCGAATTGGAAATCCATTAAAGAATATCGAAGTTTCTATCGAAAATGTTGGAAAGATTGAGATCTACCGATTAGAAAAAAATCTTTCTTTATTGGCCACAATTTCTGGTGTAGCTCCAATGATTGGATTTCTGGGAACCGTAACCGGAATGATTCAAGCTTTTATTGCCATTGCTCAAGAGGAGGGGTCGGTTAGCCCAAAGTTGTTGTCCTCCGGAATTTATGAGGCTATGATCACAACGGCTGTAGGTTTGTTTGTGGGGCTATTATCTTATTTAGGGTATAACTAT
>NZ_SMMB01001156.1 GCF_009711365.1 Xanthovirga aplysinae
GCTATTCCGACATGAACTCATGAAAAAAAAATATCCCGATCAGTCCAATGCTAAAGGGATCACCCTGGCGGGCTTGTCCAATGCTAGGCCGGAAACTAAAGCCATTAGAAACCGGATAGAAAAGTATATGAAACTGCTTCCGATAGATATTGATGACTACATTATATATGATAATCCATCTTTTAAGATGGATGGGGATTGGGGGCATTAAGGGACAAACTGTTATTTTTTTTAGCAAAATAGTCCCTTTACAATATTAAGGTTGTTGTGCAATTAAGATAAGCTAATTATTAAATAGCTCTATTCCTATGGCTAACAGAAAACCCAAAAGGCTATAAAGTAGTTTTTTGCTATTAAAACTATGTTCTGGGCTGTTTTCAAATAAAATGGTTGTCGAAATGTGTAAAAAATTCCCACAAACCAATGCAAAAATATAGGGATAAAACTCGTGGGAAATTAAAGTGTTGGTTTGATAGATTTGTGCTGCCCATATGCCCAATGGAGAAGCCAAAGCAAAGATGGTTAAAAAACTAATAGCTGCTTGTTTGCTTCTAAGTTGGTGAAAAAGAACAGACATCAGGGCAAAGGCAGCCGGAATTTTATGAAGAGAAATACCTAAAAGTAAGCCACCTGTGTGGTTATGGCCATTCAGGTTTTGGGGAAAGGTAAATAAAGTTCCTTCCAGAAAAGCATGTAAACAAAGGGCTGCCAATAAAAATACGGGACGGCCACTGTGATCGTGTGTATGTGATCCGTGCTGATGCAAATGCCCATGTTCTACTCCGGCTGTAAAATGTTCGAGTAGAAACTGCATGAAAAAACCCAGCAAAACAAAAATACCTATTGTGTTTGATGCCGCTCTTGTGGTTGTGAATAAGTCTGGTAAAATGTGGGTAATGGTAATAGCAAATAGGTAAGCACCTGAAAATATTAGTGAAAGTTTAAAATGTTCTGTTTTAATCTTGGGAATAAGAAATACCCCCATTCCACCCAAAAAGGCAGAAAGTATTAATATGGTACTGTTAAATAACATTGGCTTTTCACAAGTGTCCCTTTTCCACTTTCATTCCTAATGTTTTTTGAATAAAAGTGGAAGTAGGTTTTTGAAACAATGTTGCAAGTTAGAAATTTAATGCTAAAAATCCTTCCCTTTAGTGAAAGGGAAAATTAAAGAAGTATAATATCGACTTTTATATTGGGATAGATGACTTTTAAGTTCCAATAAAATCTTTTTTATGGTTTTTTAGCTATAAAAATCATTCGTTCTGAACTGTTTGGATTAAAGGGACCAAGTTGATAATCTCCAAAAAGAGCTTCTAGTTTGAGGCCTGCTTTTTCAAAGTATGAGATGAATTTATCCTGACTGATAGCCTTTACCTTTTCCTGAAAACGAAAATTTTGTCCTCGGTCATTAAATTTTATGGTTTTCAGAATAAAATTGTCAAGGTCTATTTCTTTGGTGATATGAAAAGTAATTCCCTCGATTACTTTTTTCTCCTTCTCAATCATTTGATCACGCACAAAATCGGGGTTTAGAAAGTCAATAATTAACTTTCCTTCTTTTTTTAACCCCTCAGCGGCAACGGAAATGGCCTTTTGGTTTTCCTCTTCTTTTTCAAAATACCCAAAGCTGGTAAACATGTTCAGGATATAATCAAAATATTCTGTTCTGAATGCTTGTCTCATATCATGCTGAAAAAATTTCAACCTAGGATTTGAAAAGGCATTAGCAGCTTTTATATTTTCACTTGATAAATCAATTCCAATGACATCTAAACCCATTTGGTTAAGATGAATAGCATGCCGCCCCTTGCCACAGGCTAAATCAAGAATGGAGTGGGAGGAATTGAGTTGAAGGTGTTTTGCCAATTTATTGACAAAGGCAGAGGCTTCTTCGAAGTTTCGGTTTTTGTAAAGAATATGATAATAGGGGGAGTCAAACCATTCTCCAAACCACTCCCTCGAAAGAGTTGAATTTAATGGAGTAGAAGTATTTTTTATTCCCTTTTCTCCGGTTATAGAGAAATCCTGTTTCATGCAGTTTTCTCTGGAAGAAGCTAATTTCGGTGTTTTTATTTCCAAATTTTTGATAGTGTATTTACCGTATTTAAATTCTATTCGTATTTAAACTCAATGATCTAAAGAGTTTACTTGAACAAAAACAAATAATGAGTTTACAAATTGTGTTTGTATACTGAAAAATTACCTTTTGGGTTAGAAGAAGTTAAAAATTTATTATTAAAGCTAAATAATATTTAAATTCTCGATTCAAATAAACGCCTAATTTGGTTCGGAAATGAATGGTTTTATTCCCTCTGTTACATAAGTCTGTAAGTTGCCCTCTCTATCACTATAAATTAGGTAGGCATCCAAATCAGGATGTTTATCCAAAATTTCAATAGATTTTTCCATTCCTAAAACCATAAAAGCCGTGGCATAAGCATCAGAACTCATGCAGTCCTTGGCAAAAACTGAAGCACTTAAAAGGGAATGGGTTACCGGATAGCCTGTAAAAGGGCTGATGGTGTGAGCGTATTTTACTCCATCTTTAATATAAAAGTTTCGATAATTTCCTGAGGTGGCAATGGCCCGATCTTTTAGTTCTACCACGGCTTTAACTTCTTCATTCCCAGTTTTTGGCACATCAATACCTATGCGCCATATTTTTCCCGTAGGGCCTAGGCCTTTGCATACCACTTCCCCTCCAATATTGACCATCAAATCTTGAATGCTTTGATCTTTCAAATAGTCGGCCACAACATCTACTCCATACCCCTTGGCAATAGAGCTGAAATCTAGTTCTACATTTTTCAGGTCTTTTCTGACCTGTTTATTATCAAACTGGATATGCTTAAAGTCGATTAATTCTCTTAAGGAATCTACTTCTGCGCTGTCCAGCTCAATTCGCTCTCCAGGTCCAAATCCCCATGCCCTTACTAAGGGCATAATGGTTGGGTCAAATGCCCCTTCTGTATTTTCATAAATTTCTTGGGTAGCTTGTAAAACCGGGTAAAAAAATGGCAAGTCAAATTGAAATTCAGAACCTCGGTTAAATTGTGAGATCTCTGATTCTGGAATATAAGTGGATAAGGACTGATTGAATACCTTTAATAGGGAATCTATGGAGGCTTGATAATTGATTCCTCCTTTGGAAATATACTTTATGGAATAAAAAGTGCCCATCGTTTGACCATTTAGTGTTACCAGTCTTGGTTTTTGCTGGTTGTAATATCTTAGGGCAAGAAGTACTCCAATCATAAACAAGAGGGGGAGTATTCTTCTTCTATTGAGAATTTCCTTAATCATTTTTAATAATTTTGGGGCAAATTTAAAGTTATTTGTGAAAATAACAGGCTTATACCTAATTTAGACCAAATTAATAGGTAAATATGCGTGAAGATTATCTAAAATCTGATAATGAACATTTTAGTTCCTCGGAACTGGAGATAGAAAGAGCGCTTAGGCCTCTGAGTTTTGAAGATTTTTCAGGACAGGATAAAGTGGTGGAAAACCTTAAGGTATTTGTGCAAGCTGCCAAACTTCGGGAAGAGCCATTAGATCATGTGCTGTTACATGGCCCTCCAGGATTAGGAAAAACAACTCTTTCCAATATTATAGCTAATGAGTTAGGATCAAGTATTAAAATTACTTCCGGACCGGTATTGGACAAACCTTCTGACTTGGCTGGTTTGTTGACTAATTTGGAAGAGGGAGAAGTTTTATTTATTGATGAGATACACCGGTTGAACCCTATTGTGGAGGAGTACTTGTATTCGGCTATGGAGGATTATAAGATAGATATAATGCTCGATTCTGGACCCAATGCCCGTTCTGTGCAGATTAGTCTGAATCCCTTTACTTTAATTGGAGCAACTACACGGTCCGGTTTGTTAACTTCTCCTTTGAGAGCCCGATTTGGGATCAATGCGCGTTTGGAGTATTATGATGCCAAATTATTGACTCAAATTGTGGAAAGGTCTTCTGCTATTTTGAACACTCCCATAAAGGCCGATGCTGCTTTTGAAATTGCCCGAAGGAGTAGAGGAACGCCGAGAATTGCCAATAACCTTTTACGAAGAACCAGGGATTTCGCTCAAATTAAAGGAGATGGAACTATTACAAGAGAAATTGCCCAGATGGGATTAACAGCTTTAGATGTAGATCATAATGGTTTGGATGAAATGGATAACCGCATTTTGCAGACCATAATTGAGAAATTTAAAGGAGGCCCTGTGGGAATTTCTACCATTGCCACTGCGTGTAGCGAAGAAGCTGAAACCATTGAAGAAGTATATGAGCCTTTTTTAATAAAGGAAGGTTACATAAAAAGAACTTCGAGAGGGAGGGAAGCTACCGAATTGGCTTATAAGCATCTGAAAATTGTTCCACCTACGCAAACAGGCACTTTATTTGACTGATTCTGCTTTATAAAAAAAACAATGGCGGGGAAGGAAAGGTATACACGATTGATAAAGGAAAAAGCCAGGGAATTAGGTTTTGAGTTTTGTGGTATTTCTAAGGCCGAATTTCTGGAAGATCAGGCGCCAAAATTGGAAAGCTGGTTGAAGGCCGGTATGCATGGGAAAATGGGTTATATGGAAAACCATTTTGACAAGCGTCTTGATCCAAGAAAACTAGTGGAAGGGGCCAAATCTGTCATTAGTTTGGGCTTTAATTATTTTCCAGAAAAGGATTTGGCAAAGGAGGAAAATTTTAAAATAGCCAAATATGCTTATGGGAAGGATTATCATTTTGTGTTGAAAGATAAGCTAAAAAGCTTGTTGGCTTTCATTCAGGTAGAAATCGGGGAAGTTTCGGGTAGGGCCTTTGTAGATTCGGCTCCCGTTATGGAAAGGACCTGGGCTGAAAGAAGTGGCTTGGGGTGGACTGGAAAGCATAGCCTTCTCATAAATAAGGGAATGGGAAGTTTTTTCTTTTTAGCAGAATTGATCATTGACCTCGAATTGGAATATGATGGTCCGGTAAAAGATTATTGCGGGACATGTACGCGATGTATGGATGCCTGTCCTACAAATGCCATTCCTGAACCTTATGTGGTAGATGGAAGCAAATGTATTTCTTACTTCACGATTGAATTAAAAGAGGAAATTCCTCAGGAGGTAAAAGGAAAGTTTGAAAACTGGATCTTTGGTTGTGACATTTGCCAGGATGTCTGTCCTTGGAATCGTTTTGCCAAAAGTCATCAAGAACCGGCCTTTAAACCCCATTCTTTGATGGAGGAAATGGATAAAGGTGAATGGGAGGACATCAGCAGAGAAGTTTTTAATGAGATTTTCAGGAAATCGCCGGTAAAGCGCACCAAATTGGAGGGGCTAAGGAGGAATATTGAGTTTGTGAAAAAGTAAACCAATCTAACACCAACAAAATAATGGAGGTGGATTACTTAAAATACTTCCTTTCTTAAATTTTTATTTAGTTTCCAATATTATAGTTGACAAAAGGAGTTTGAGAAAACAAGGTTCAAGTGTTGTTTTTTTATCTTCTGTGGAAGTTAAAAAAGGAGCATTCAAAAATTTTGAATACCCCAATTTTCTTAGGCAGGAACTTCTTGGCTACTACTTTTTCTACATTTTTCCACTTCTTCAACTGTTTTTGGAACAGGATCACCTAATAAGCGTTTACCTTTTTCGGTAATCACATAATTGTCCTCAATACGGAAGCCATTCAAATGTGAATAACTTTTTAATTTTTCATAATTGATGAAATCGGTAAACTTACCTTCGGCCTTCCATAATTCAGTTAATTCAGGAATGAAGTAGATGCCTGGTTCAGTGGTTAATACAAATCCGGGCTCTAATTTTTTCCCCAGACGAAGAGATTTTAAGCCGAATTGTGTGCCTTTCTTGATTTTATCGTCATACCCAACATATTCTTCTCCTAGGTCCTCCATGTCATGAATATCCAAACCCATCATGTGCCCTAGACCACAAGGAAAGAATAAGGCGTGGGCTCCGGCTTGCACGGCTTCTTGGGGATCACCTTGCATGATGCCCAAATCTTTTAGTCCCTCTACAATAACTTCGCAGGCTCGGAAATAAACATCTTGGTGCAAAATGCCAGGCTGTAACATGTCAGCAGCGGCATTGATGGAATTCAGAACGATCTCATAAATTTCTTTTTCTTGTTGTTTAAAGTAACCCCTTACTGGAAATGTGCGAGTCATGTCTCCAGCATAATTCATGGTGGTTTCTGCTCCCGCATCTACCAGTAACATGTGGTCATTGGTAAGTGTATTTTCATAATAAGTATTATGCAGGGTTTGCCCATTAATAGTTGTAATAGGAGGAAAGGATAATCCAAGTCCTTCGGAACGGGCGATTTGCATCAATAGAGCTGCAATTTCTTTTTCCTTCATACCTGGACGTGCAATCTCCATGGCACGACGATGCATTTTAGCAGTAATACTAACCGCTTTGTCAAGTTCCTGAATTTCTTCAGGTGATTTGATGGATCGTTGGGCTACTACTGCTTTAACTAAAGGGATTGATGCTTTTTCTTTCACCTCAGTTGGATGAATTTCCAGCCAGTCCATTAACTTTAATTTGTTTTCTGGACGGTAAGGAGGCAAGAAATGAATCTTTCGGTTTTTGCTTTGAGCATTTTTTAAAAAGGGAATCAAGTCATTCAAGGGGGCGGTATGGTTTACGTTACAGGAATTCGCCTTTTCGCGAATAGTGGGCTGGGTACCGGTCCAGACAATGTCCTCTACTGTTAATTCATCTCCATAAATTACCTCACGGTTTTCATCTATGTCAATAACGGCTGCTAGGGAAGCTTGATTTAAACCAAAGTAATAAAGAAATGTGCTGTCTTGTCGGAATGGGTACCAGTTGTCTCTATAATTCATCCCGCTTTCTTCATTTCCAAGAAGGAGTACAACTCCTGAACCAAGCTTAATTTTTAACTTTTCCCTTCTTTCAGTATATATTATTGCATCAAACATTGGGTATTTTTTTAAGAATTTAATGTTTAAGATATTTGAATAGGTCTAGCAAAGATAATTAGGAAATAGGGAATTGGAATAAAAAAATCATTCAAATTATTGTGTATTTCGAAAGATTATTCTTTAGCAAGGTTGTCTTTCCAAAATTTTTAACCTAGTGATTACGTATTCATTATTCTAAAAAAATGTCCAAAATTTTCTGTTAGGAAAGAAAAAATTAGTTTTGAAATTAAAAGGAATTGGCAATAATTTTGAACCATAAAAGAAGTAAAAATCAATAATTTGAAATAGTTGTTTATATTAATAATGCTTATTTTAAACAAAAGCAATTTGTTCTTTTTTTACTAAGGGCAGCCCTTTAATTTTTCGATAAACCTGGGCAAGAACCACAACATCCTGTTTGCAGTATTCGGTAATTTTATCCAAGTCACCCTCTTTATAATAAACCTCATTTACCATGCTACCATCGATTTGGTTTTTGCTAGAATCTATTCCAAAAACTGCTGCCAAAAGATCTAATGAAGTGTAATTTTTAAAATCACCAAATTTCCAAAGTTGTAGTGTGTCCAAATGAGGGACCTGCCAGGGCTTTTTGCCTGATATGTCTAAAACCTGAGGTAAACTAATACCATTAATTAACATTCGGCGGCAGAGAAAAGGAAAGTCAAATTCTTGGCCGTTATGGGCGCATAGCAAAAGTTGATCCTGGTTAAATTTCTCCAGTAGGTTTTTAAAATCAGAAAGGAGTTGATGTTCGTTGTTAGAGCTAAGGGCTTTTACCCTCAATTGTGGCCCATTTTTGTCGGTCCTAATGCTGCCTACTGCTATTACCACTATCTTTCCGAATTCTGCAAATATACCGGCTCTCTGTTTGAACAGTTCTTCAGGGTCAGATCCTTCTTCATTGTTTATTCGGGATGCTTTTTCTTTCCATAGATATTTTAATCGTTCATCCAGGTTATTGTAATCAGAGTTGCTTGCTACAGTTTCGATATCTAAAAAAAGAATATTCTTCATCCTTTTTTGAGTTTAGAATGGAAAATACTATGTATATTGAGAAGTATAATAATATTCAAAAAATTTATGTTTTTATGAAATGATTTATTTCTTTTCCTATAATTTCATTGTTTTTTGCAAATTACTTTTCATCTGTAATGAATATTTTATTGTAATTTTGACTAAGAATTAATTGTTATGATTATTACTACAACTCCTACTTTGCAAGGAAAAGAAATAACTGCCTATGTCGGCCTCGTAACTGGAGAGGCTATCATTGGAGCAAATGTTTTTAAAGATTTTTTTGCCAGTATTACAGATATTGTTGGTGGACGGTCAGGTTCGTACGAAAGAGTTCTTCGTCAGGCTAAAGAGGATGCTCTTGCAGAACTTCAGGAAAATGCTCGAAAACTGGGTGCCAATGCGGTAATTGGAATAGATCTGGATTATGAAACTATTGGGTCTAACGCAAGTATGCTCATGGTAAGTGCCAGTGGTACAGCAGTAGTAGTGAAGTAATTTTTTTATTTTGAAAATCTTTAAAACCAACTTTACCTAAATGCCTATAAAGCATACTTTATGAAAACCAAAGAAAAGTGAATAGGAATAGAGAGATGATTTTTAGCTTTAAATTTTTTAAGGTTTAATGATTTTAAATGAGGGGATCTCAACAGGTTTGTTTAGTAAATAAGATTTTATCAAAACGTCAATAAATATAATTAAGATGAAAGAGATTAATCCGCAAAGCCCGGTCTTGGTTACAGGGGCCAGTGGATATGTTGCCTCCTGGGTAGTAAAAGAGTTGTTGGAGAAAGGGCATACAGTTCACGCAACGGTAAGAAACTTAAGTAATAAACAAAGATTTGAACATTTACTTCGACTGGAAGATCAGACTCCTGGTACTTTGAAGATGTTTGAAGCTGATTTGATGCAGTTAGGCTCTTTTCAAGAAGCCATGAAAGGTTGTGAGTTGGTCATTCATACTGCATCTCCTTTTTTTCTGAAGGTAAAGGATGCTCAAAAACAGTTGATAGATCCCGCCTTGAAGGGAACCAGAAATGTACTTCAATCAGCAAATGAAACTTCATCAGTAAAACGGATTGTGCTCACTTCCAGTGTGGCTGCAGTCTATGGAGATGCGGCTGATATACAAGAAATTCCAGGTGGGGCAGCTAATGAAGAGAATTGGAATCATAGTAGTTCCTTGACGCACCAACCCTATTCTTATTCCAAGACATTAGCGGAAAAGGAAGCCTGGAAAATGGTTGGAGAGCAAGATCAGTGGGACTTGGTAGTCATTAATCCGGGTTTTATTATGGGGCCTTCTTTAACTAAGAGAACAGACTCAATTAGTATTGACTTTATGCGGTCGATGGGCAGTGGTAAGTTTCGAATGGGATTGCCTCACTTGTGTTTTGGAATAGTAGATGTGAGAGATGTCGCCAAAGCCCATCTTCAAGCAGGATTTTTGCCCCAAGCCAGTGGACGACATATTACTGTTGCAGAATCCATGGCCACTTTAGAAATGGCTTCTTTGTTGGGTAAAACCTTCGGAGATAAATACTCTTTGCCTAAATCGTACTTGCCTAAATTCTTAATCTATCTTTTTGGCCCCTTGCAAGGGTTTACCTGGAAGTATGTCAAAAGAAATGTAGGTTATTCCCTAAATTTCGATAATTCCTACAGTAAAAAGGATCTTCAGATGGAATATTTGCCAGTGGAGCAAACTTTAGTAGAGCATTTGCGGCAACTGGAAAGAGACGGTTTACTGTAAAAAATCCATAATT
>NZ_SMMB01000571.1 GCF_009711365.1 Xanthovirga aplysinae
AAATCTTAATAGATCTTCCTATTATTGTAATTCCTTAAAATATAGCAGCAACAGCTTATAAAAAGTTAAATAAGGCTATTTTATTTTCTGGCATACAGCGTATGCCTGAGAGAAGTAAGGCAGTGCCCTTCCTTCAAGGAATAATTCAGAAAGGTAATTAAAAGAAAAAGCTCCTATTTAATAGCCTTAGACGACATAAGGTTATTAAATTCTCACCAAAACCAAATCTTTCCTCCAACTTGCAAGTCTTTCATCTCCCCCAAAAAATATCATACAAAAAATTTACCAAGCCAGAAAAAATAGGATTCCGGGAAACGATAACCTGTCAAATTTCATGAACACAATGATCCGACAAAAAGGGATTTAACAATAAATCAATTGGTCTAATGCAGTTGGGAATCAGGCAAAGAGAATAGCAAACAATATATGTAAATCAAACAGTAAATGCTTTCATTCTTCCCCAGACATGCTATATATCTTTTTTGAGGGGCAAGCAAGTATTTAAAGATATGTATATCAACTGGAATTCAACCCTCAGAATAAGTCTTTGTATGAATACTATCCAAATTATTATGGAATTATTTAACCTTTCCAAGAGAGAAAGAGCTCCTCCAGCAGGTGTCAAAATTAACAGAATTCCATTAAGTGCATCTAATAAATTTTCATCCTATTGCAGATGACTTCTGAAAAGCTACTCATCGTCTCTTTTTCCGTCCGTAGTCTCTGGACATATACCTAAAAAGTGCCTTCTTAAGATTTCCAATATTCCAATTTCACCTATAAACATAAAATTAAAAAACGATCTAATCCATTGAATAGCTCCTCTCAAATAAGCCCTTTCTAAGCAATAACAATTAAAATTTAAAAATCATGAAAAAAGTAATTCTTAACCTTTTGATCCTTTGCTGCGCATTTCACCTTAGCCTGGCGCAAAATAATAACGACAATTCCCAAAGTATTTTGGCTGCACAAAATGGTCAAAGTATGCTGTTAAATAATAATGGAATCACCGGCAATGGAAACGATTTCAATAAGCAGTCTATTTATGCCTTTCAGGATGAGGGAATGAATATCATACAATTAAATAACCGAATTGGAAGTACAAATAATAAGAATAATAGTCAAGCGCTTGGGGCTTGGCAAAAGGGGGATGATAATATTGTTTCTGGAAATAACCTAATCATGGGAAATGGAAATGAAGATAATAGTCAGAAACTCAATAACGAGATTCAAGGGGATGATAATTTTGTTACCGACAATAATGTAATCATTGGAAATAGAAATGATCATAATAGTCAGAAGCTATCTATCGAGATAATGGGGGGTGGTAATTTGGTTTCTGAAAATAACCTAGTTTTTGGAAATAGAAATGATCATAATAGACAGAAGCTCTTTAGCAGAATAAATGGGAATAATAACCATACCCTAAATAGTGGCAACAATAACCTAATCGTTGGAGACAATAATAATAAGGTTAGCCAGAATCTCTATAGCAGGATAATGGGGGATGGTAATGAAGTTTTTGAAAATAACAGAATCGAGGGAAATAGAAATGATGGTAATAACCAGACACTCTATAGCGGAATAAAGGAGAATGATAATTTTGTATCTGAAAATAACATCATCCAGCAAGACAATAATGATGAAAATACCCAGAAGGGTTATAGCGGAATAAATGGGAATGAAAATAATGTTTCCTCTAATAACTTCATCAATGGAAATAGAAATGATGGTAATAACCAGACACTCTATAGTGGGATAAAAGGGGGAGCTAATAGTGTTACTGAAAATAACTTCATCTCCTCTGGAGTCAATAATAATGGTAATAGGCAGAAGGTCTATAGTGGAATAAAGGGGACTGAAAATATTGTATTTCAAAATAATTTCATACAAGGAGATAGAAATGATGATAATAGACAGAAGGACTATAGCGGAATAAATGGGAATGAAAATAGTGTTTCTTCCAATAACTTCATCCAAAGGGGAGATAATAATGATAACAACTGGCAAGAGCTCTATAGCGGGATAATAAGGGACGGTAATGAGGTTTCTGGAAATAACTACATCAATGGAAATAGAAATGATAGCAACTGGCAGGAGCTCTTTAGCGGGATAATTGGGGAGGGTAATGAGGTTGCTGACAATAACCTAATCGATGGAGATAATAATGATAACAACAGGCAGAAACTATTTGGTGTGCAATTCGGTGATGAAAATGAAATCCTTAGAAACAACCTAATCTTGGGTAACCGAAATAGTAATAATCCCCAACATATTTCAGTAATACAAATAGGCAATGGAAATACGTGCAACGATAATAATATTATCCAATAATTAGAGGTTCCAGTCCTAGGATGTTAAACAAGGAAGGGTTTTAGGACAAGACAAATAAAGAAATATAAGACACTATCGGCACTGTGAGAGAAACTGTGTAAGTGGT
>NZ_SMMB01000460.1 GCF_009711365.1 Xanthovirga aplysinae
CAATGGTTTGTACATTAGATTTTACCATCCCAATATAAGTTCCTTCCGGTGTGTTTTCTTCTCCTAAAGCATCTGAATATAGGGTGCCACCAATGATTACATTCTGACCTCTTTTTTGGCAACCGTCCACCACTGCTTTGATCGCTCTTTGAGATACGGAAGTTTCCACAAAAACCGCCTTTATATTTCTTTCTACAATCAAATCCACAAGGTCAGAGATGTCCTTTAGTCCAAACTCAGAAAGAGTAGATAGACCTTGGAGTCCACGGACCTCAATTTGGTAGGCCTCACCAAAGTATCCAAAAGCATCGTGAGCAGTGATTAATATTCTCTGTTGTTGGGGTATCTGGCTTATTCGCTCTCTGACAAATTGATCTAGGCCTGTGAGTTGGCTGATGTATTTCTCAGTGTTTTTTTGGAAAAATTCAGCGTTTTTGGGATCGAGCTCTTGAAGTTGTTGACTTATAAAATTTACTCCGTTTGTCCAAGTGGCTACATTGAACCAAATATGAGGGTCATGAGCATTTTGAAATTCAGGAGCCGTTCTTATTTGAGTGGAATCTAAACCATCAGCAACGGCAATTACGGGTTTGAGTCGATTGAATTTTTTCAAAATTTCTGACATTTTGCCCTCTAAATGCAGACCATTATAGATGACCACGTCGGCATCGGTTAGCCTTTTCAGGTCACCCTGAGTGGCTTTATATAAATGCGGATCTACCCCAGGTCCCATTAGGGCAGTGATATCGACAGAGTCCCCGGCAATATTTTTAACAGCATCTGCAATAATTCCTGTGGTGGTTACTACTGTTATCTTTTTTCCTTCACTTTTTGTTTTTTCTTTTTTTTCATTCCCACAAGAGGACAAAAAGAGAATAGGTATGAGCAAAGTCGTTAAAAAAAGGTAGTATGATGGATTTCTTTGGTTCATTGTCTAAGTTATCTTTTTTGAAATAGGTCTTTGAATGGAAGGCAAATGCAAGCTCCTTTATGATTTACTAGGAACTTTTTCCAATTACTCATCATGAGAAATAAGTATACTTTCTGAAACTTCTCGAGAAACGAAAATGGGAGCTTGTTGATCGATTTGAATTTCCAAAGAATTATCAAATTCTATTTTATCCAAAATTTGTACATGAGCCCCCAAATAGGCCCCCACTTTGTCCAAATATTGTAAGAAGGCGGGACTAGAATCTTTAACTGCTGCTATGATTCCTCCTTCATTAATATTTAGTTTACATAAGGGGTGTTTTACCCTTATATTCATTTTTCCATTTTCGTCAGGAATAGGATCTCCATGTGGATCATATTTAGGAAAGCCTAAAAATTCATCTAATCGTCGGATTAAAAGGGGAGATTTGATGTGTTCTAATTGTTCGGCAACTTCATGAACCTCATCCCAATTAAACTTTAGCTTATCTACTAGAAAAAATTCCCATAGGCGGTGTTTTCTAATGATCATCAAAGCAGCCATTTTTCCTTGCTCACTGATGTTTACCCCTTTGTATCGAACATAGGTGATATATTCTTTGGTGTTCAATTTCCGAATCATGTCCGTAACCGAAGCAGGTTTAGTTTGTAAAGCTTCAGCAATAGCATTTGTAGATACGGCGGATTTTCCAGCTTCTGAAAGGTGGTAAATGGTTTTAAGGTAATTCTCTTCGGATAAACTGAGCATGTCCTAAAGTAAATGTTTAGGCGCAAAAGTACTTAAATTTAGGCTTATCTAAAAA
>NZ_SMMB01000631.1 GCF_009711365.1 Xanthovirga aplysinae
GTTAATTCTCCTCCATCAACAGTCCAAGGCTCAGGCAATAAAACAAACTTTTTTATGCGCTCAAATTGGGCAAAGTTTTCATTTAAACGATCAACCTCTTTTTGGAATTTATCTATCACTTTTTCATTTTTCAATAAATCATTCAGATTCGAAAGAGGAATACCTTTATGAGTACACCATTCGTGCAATCCTTGCTCAAAAGGAACCAATAAAGCGGCAGGAAATTTTTGTCCTTCACCTACTACCATCACCTGTTCAATCAAAAGAGATTCTTTAAACTTATTCTCTATTACCTGGGGAGCAATGTATTTTCCACCGGATGTTTTGAACATTTCCTTTTTACGATCGGTGATTTTGAGATATCGATTTTCAATTAATTTACCAATATCCCCAGTATGAAACCATCCTTCGGAATCAATTGCTTCTGAGGTGGCATCAGGACGTTTATAATAACCTTCCATCACATTATCCCCTTTTACCAGAACCTCTCCATCCTCTGCAATCTTTACCTTAACACCTTTTATTGGGACTCCTACCGTACCAATCCGAACATCATCTGGATCGTAGCTTGTGAAAGTTACTCCTGGTGATGTTTCGGTAAGGCCATAACCTTCCAGGACCTTAATTCCTGCCGACCAAAATACCCTGGCAAGTCGAGGTTGTAAAGCAGCGGCACCGGAAACAATAAATTCCACATTTCCTCCCAAAGCCTCACGCATTTTGCTAAATATCAACTTATTGGCAAGAGAAAGCTGGAAGTTATACCAACCTCCTTGATTTTTTGAAGGATCGAAACGCAACCCCAAATTTAAGGCCCAAAAAAACAGGGCTTTCTTTAACCCTTGGAGTTCCATTCCTTTAGTAATAAATTTATCATAAACCTTTTCCAACAGACGAGGCACTGTAGAAAAAGTATGCGGTTTCACCTCTTTTATGTTTTCCGCAATCGTTTCCATGCTTTCTGCATAATAGATTGCATTACCCAATAATATACTTACATAATTTGAGGTTCTTTCAAAAATATGACAAAGGGGTAAGAAGCTTAAAGTACGTCCCATTCTACCTTCATTATGGGGTACAGCCTCCACCATTGAAAGGGAATTACTGATCACATTTTTATGGGTAAGTTTTACTCCTTTGGGGCGTCCTGTAGTCCCGGAAGTATATATAATAGTTAATAAATCCGTAAATTGAACCTGATTCTTAGCAATTTCCAGTTCTTCTCTTTTACCCTCTTCTTTTCCCAATTGTTCTACTTCCAGCCAATGTTTTGCCGACGAAATTTTGTCAAAAGTAAAAATACCTTTCACTCCATCAATTTGCTCACTGGCAGCTACCCCTTTTTCATATAACCCCTGATCTGCTACAAACAAATATTTAACTTCAGCATCTTCCAAAATAAATTGATAATCCTCTATAGTGGAATTAGGATACATAGGAACACTAATGGCGCCCAACTGTTGAATTCCAAAATCAATAAAATTCCATTCTGGCCGGTTAAAAGAAATAATTCCTATTTTATCCCCTTTTTCTACTCCTAATTTCATCAATCCCAAGCTCACATTATTAACCGTATCGAGAAAATCAAGGCTAGAATATTTCTTCCATATACCATTCTTTTTACAGGCTAATGCATCTTCCAACGGTTTTTCCTGAACCTGGTGATGTAGAAAATCAAATATTCGTTCAAAGTTCATAGGAGTTATAGAGTTTACAGTAGAAAATTTTAGGTTAAAAAATATTGAAAACCGGGAATAAATTATAAAAAAAAGATCCGCAAAAAAAATTTTATTTTAAAAAATAGGTAACATTTAAAGAAAAAAATAAAAAAAGGTGTCCAAGAACAAAAATTCCCAAAACATTAGGAACAATAATCAATGATAACTGTGAAATTCAAATGATCTGATTAAGGTATTAGAGAGTAAAAAAGAAATGAAATTGACAAGCCAATCCACTTTCCAAATTTATTAAGAAGCAAAAATTAATAAAATCTCATTATTCAGTTACAATAGTGATATGCACGGACTTCACCTTTTTATTTAATAATACCAATTATTTAATACATGTGGATAAAGTAATAATTAATTCACAATGTCGCCTCTAAGCCTTCGGAATCGCTTGCGCGCATCGGGTACATAGATACTCCCTTTATAAGTAATCAAAAAATTCTGGTACAACTCCATCGCCTTGTTCTCATCTGCCAGATTTTCTTCATAAACTTTGGCTAAAAGATAAGCTGCATCATCCCCTAGAATATCCTCAGGGAAATTATCCACAATTAGCTTTAGCTTATTCACAACTTGATCAAAATCACCCAAATCCTGAAAAATATTGGCCTGAAGCCACCAAATTTCATCGGTGAGGGTATGTCCAGGGTATGTTTTTAAAAGTTCCTCCAGCTTTTTCAGGGCCATTTCCTTTTGGTTTTGAAATAGTAAAAGCTCAATAGCGGCATATGACTTCATAGCAGCTGCAGTGGTATCGAAAACAGTATTATCCTTTATTCTTAAACTCAACTCCATGGCATTATTGGCAATTTCACGACTGGTAGCTTCTTTTAAGATATCCAAATGTGACAAAGCTAATTCAAAATCACCATTATAATAAGACAAACGCGCATTTCTTAGTTTAGCTTCATAACCTAAGGTTGATTCTTTTTGATCTTTTTCTACTTGTGAATAGAGGAGAGTAGATTCCCAAGGTTCTTCATTTAATAAATAAAGGTCTCCCAAATCCAATTTACAATAAGATTTTAATTGGTTATCCACCATAGGTGAGTGGATAAGTTCTTGCAAGATCTCTATAGCCGAATCCTTCTCATTTAAATAAAAACCATGTAACAAAGCTTTATTCCTTTTTGCTTCCCAAAGCGTTCTATTATTAACAGATTCAAAAATAAAAAGT
>NZ_SMMB01001035.1 GCF_009711365.1 Xanthovirga aplysinae
CTCCTCACTTTTGAAGAGCTTTTCTCCGTATTGGGAGTGCAAAGGTAGAAGGATTTTTTGGGAATACAAACGCTGATTATAAATTAATAATACCCTCTTAAAAGCCTAAACACGCAAGGTTCTTAAAAACAACAAATTAGGGTTCAAAAAAATAATTAAATATTTTCAGGCTTTATTCAAATTGAGACACGACTCCTTAAATCGAAATACCTAATAAAGCCATCAGCCTAAAATTTCACCTCTTTCACTAAAAATAAGATTTTGGGCTCTTTAAGGAAAACACAATCGATTTTTAAAACAGACAAACAATATTTTATCTCTTTAGAAGGTCAATGGATGATCCAATTTTAAAATTTGAATGCTGGAATATCCCTTATAGGGAAACACCAATAACATTAGTCTTAAACCTTAATTTTAGGCTTTTTGTAAACTGGCACTGTACTACAAGGCTCCCCAAACATGATACTTGACACATGGGGTCTAAGCAATCTGGAGATTTCAACATAAGCAAAAGGTGAAATAGGTAAGTCTCCACAGCCCTTAATTACCACTTTAGCCCCTTTCAAATTTCCTAGGTCTAATTTACTTAGAGCCCTTTGGGTCAAAGCATTTTCCAGCTCATTTACCCCACCAAAAACTACCATATTGGCAAAAGGCTCCATTTTCACCGCTAACAACATATAAGCCCAGGTTGGGACAATGGCATCAACAGAACAATGAATGGCTACATTCTTTCCTTTATACTGACTCCAATCTTGATCTTTGATAAAGGAACGAAAATCTTTTTCTCTCAAAACCAAACCTTGAAAAAGGTTATCCTTTATATCATAAACCACCCTTTCACCCGAATCGTAATAGTCGGCCAGATCAATTGTAATCAAAGCACTTTGGGCTACTTTATTGACTATAGGTCCGGAATTATCCATGATTTACTTTGCTTTAGGTTTTGTTACTCTAAAATCTTTCAAATAAAAGGGCTCAAAATAGGCCAAATCCTCAAAGTCCTCCTTCAAAAATTTCATTCCGGCCAAATAACCTGTATTGACAGCAGAAGGAGAAATCGAATTTAAAAACTTAGCATTAGCATTATGGCCCAGCACATCTTGGCATTTGGAAGCCCCATCTCCAAAAAAGAGAACGTCATGATTGACCAGAAGGTTACTAAAAGAAGTCTCGTCAATAATTTTAGCATGCGTCGGTTCTATAACCCCCATTTGGGTATCGGCAATTAAACAATACACTTCCATTCTTCGGGCATCAATCATGGGACAAAGTAATGCATTGGAAAGGTTGAATTGATTTACTCCATAAGCCATAGCCTCCAGGGTATTTACGGCAATTAAAGGAACACCTAATGCATAACACAACCCTTTGGCTGTAGAAACCCCAATACGAAGGCCTGTATACGACCCCGGGCCCTTAGAAACCGCTATAGCCTCCAAATTACTAAATTGAACTCGACAGCTTTTCAATAACTCATCTATGAGTGTTGACAAAAGAGCGGAATGAGATTTTTCAAGAAACAACTCCTTAGAAGCTAAAAGCTTTCCTTTTTGGTGCAAAGCTACTGAACAAACTTTTGTGGAAGTTTCAATGCTAAGTATTAAAGCCATTTGTAAATAATTCTACTGCTTATTAAAAAATTCTTTCAAACTCTGACTTAATTGAATAGTTCATAGAGTTTTTTGAAGACTACAAGTATAACAAAAACTGAAAAAAGAAGAGAAATCGTATAAGAGGTCATCTTTTTTGACAAAAGTACTCCATAAGGAGCAGCCAGCATTACCCCTACACCTAATGGCAATACTATACTTGGTGCTATGTAGCCTATATGAAAAAATGAAAAAGAAGCTGCACCTTCAGCCAATAAATTGGAGACAGTCATAAAAAGAGCAGAAATTAAGATTACCCCTAAAGAAATGGATTTGGCCTTTTTTATGTCCATCTTTAAAAAAATATTGAGCAGTGGAATAACCACAAGTCCTCCTCCCAGCCCCGACAAAGCGGCGATCAAACCTCCGGAAGCACCCGCAATCCCCATTTTCACTACATCTCTTTCTTCAGGGACAGCCCCTTTAAACCTTTTGGAATTCTTTACAACACTGACCAGCATATATATTAAAATCAGGATAACAGTAACATTAAAAACATCCATTGAATACCAAGAGGAATAAACAATAAAATTTAAAGTGCACAAAGAGATAATGGTAGCAGCACTTCCTACGAGTAAAACATCCTTCAAAAAGAAATTCTTATGAATAATCTGAGTAAGATTACCGGAAATAGATGCCATTAACGTCCCAAAAACCGAGTTGGCTACAGTAAACTGAACTAAGTGATCCCGGGGAACTCCCATATCTTCCAAAACTATTGGCAATACCAGGATATATATTATTCCTCCCCCAATACCCAAAAGCCCTGATAAAAATCCTCCAAAAATACCTGTCAAAAAAAGTAATAAAATATCCTGCATAAAGAAATTTTAGACAAAACTACGAATTACAAATTAAGTATTTAAATGGCAAGTCATTCTCAGTCAATTCAAAAAAAGAAATTTATTAAAAAATAAAACAGCGATTTGAAGGCATTCTTCTAATCGCTGTATCTTAAAGGGTTTTTAAAAAATCCAGTCAAACTATGCTGGGTAATTTTAGCAACAGTTTTATGATTAAACTTTCAGAACACCAATCTTTAATAAGATTAATTATTTTGTAGTACTTTTCTATATCGACTATCGTCTTCCAATAATTTCAAAGCTTCCCTTATTTCTATATCATATTTAAAGGAAGCTTCTATCAATCCCTTTTGCAAAAAATATCTTGCAACAATCTCTTCCTCCAAGATCTCCTGTACCTGTTCCCTGAATTTAACCAAATCAGATTCCTTATTATGATGAACTTTGCGCTCCAAGGCTAAAATTTGTTCCTCAATATCATCAAAATATTGTTCGGTTTTAGCGGATTCAATTAAGTCATTTATCGTTTTTTCTACTTTGGTCGTATAATCATAATCTTTGTCGGACAACCATTCTTTAAATTCCTTATAATCTGAATTACTTAAAGAAAAATCTTTTGGAGTGGAGATTTTCTTATGTCTGTAATAATACTGTGTGGCATAATCAAAAATCAAACCCTTACTAACCAAGCTAGCAGCAATGGGAGGAAGCTCTTTTTTATCAGTAATAATATCGGGATCAATCCCTCCTCCATCATAAACAACTCTTCCCTTAGAGGTTGAAAAAGCTGTTTTTAAAGAATCAGGGACTTTATCTACAGTACCATCATCATGTCGATGAGTATAATCTATGGCCTGAATACACCTTCCACTTGGCGTATAATATTTGGCTGTGGTCACTTTCAGCTGAGAATTATAAGACAAAGGCCTAGTAGCTTGCACTAATCCTTTGCCGAAGGTTTTTTGACCTACTAAAACCCCCCGATCATAATCCTGCATTACACCAGAAACAATTTCAGCTGCAGAAGCACTACGTCCATTTGTTAAAATCACCAAAGGAATTTGCATATCCACAGGAGAATTAAGGGCCCGATAGGTTTTGTTCCAGTCCTTCACTTTACCTTTTGTGCTCACTACTTCAGCTCCCTTAGGAATAAAAAGGTTAGACACATTTACGGCTTCACTTAACAAGCCTCCTGGATTTCCTCTTAGATCTAGGATCAACTTTTTCGCGCCCTTGGCTTTAAGTTCAATTAAAGCATTTTTCACTTCTCGGGACGCAGATGAGGTAAAATCTGTTAACTTTATATACCCAACTTCCTCACTAATCATACCGTAATAAGGGACATTATCAATGGTAATTTTCTCCCGATTTAACTTTATTTCCAAAGGTTGATTTTCCCCAAATCGCTCAATCATCAAAACCAGATCCGTATCGGACTGCCCTTTAAGTAATTTACTAACTTCGGATGTCGATTTCCCTTCTAATTCAACCCCATTAATACTAATGATCTCATCACCAATCTTTAACCCGGCTTTATGAGCAGGATACCCCTCATATGGCATCAAGACCGTTGTTTTACCTTTTCGTTTTCCAATCAGGGCTCCAATCCCGCCGTATTGCCCTGTGGTCATAGTACGGTAATCTTCAATTTCATCTTCAGGAATATAATTGGTATAAGGATCTAAAGATTCGAGCATGGCATCAATTCCAGACTTCACCAAGTGATTGGGATTTACTTCATCCACGTAGTAGGTATTCACTTCCCGAAATAAGGTAGCAAAGATGTCGAGGTTTTTGGCAATTTGGAAATATCGTTCGGATCCTGTATAAGCAGAAAGGCATAAAATTGCTATTAACAGACTCCCAACTACGGAAAGTCGGAATTTGTTTTTCTTCATGAGGAAGCTGTATTTTGATTAGTTTTGACTTCTTCATCTAAACGCCTAAAGGCATGCTTTAGTTTAGAGTCAAGCACTGCAAAAGTACATTTTTCCTTACCAATATAAATGAATGCAATTAACAATGGAGGTCCCGAAATGTTTTGGGACAAACAAGTCTTATTTAAACGATAAGCCTCCCGCATTCGCCTTTTTAAAAAATTACGATCAACAGCTCGTTTAAATTTCTTTCTGGGTACGGAAAATAAAACCTGATGAACAGGAGACTCAGCGGCAACATTAGGAAGGTAAATCACCTTCAAAGGGTATAAATAAAAAGAGGAACCTTTTAAGAAAAGTTCCTTTATGAGTTTCTTACTACTGAGTCTTTCTTTCTTAGGAAATTTAGTATTAATATTTCCTTGAATATGGCTCATGTAAAGAAAGCTTAAGTGATGCTTTCAACGACAGAAGTCAAAGGACATTATGCCTTATGCTTTCTCTCATCTGAAACTGTTAATTTTTTTCTACCTTTAGCTCTTCTTCTAGCCAAGACTGCGCGGCCATTAGCACTTGCCATTCTTGCTTTGAAACCGTGTTTATTTCTTCTTTTTCTTTGAGAAGGTTGAAATGTTCTTTTCATCGTTCTGCCTTTTTTATATGGGCTGCAAATATAGGCAGCTTTTTTTTATTTACAAACCAGCATTTTAATTTTGTTATAAATCAAGTAAGCCAAACCACTATGCATTACATTATCTCTTACAAACAGCCACATCGACACTTTATTGACATTTGCCTGTTTGTGGACAAAGTAAACAAAGATAAAACGGTTTTACAACTACCCAGCTGGAGACCGGGACGTTACGAATTAGCCAATTTTGCCAAAAACATTCAACATTTTCAAGTAGAAAATGAGAAAGGAGAATCACTTCCATTCCGAAAGATCACAAAGGACCGCTGGGAAGTAGACAGTACTCAGGCAAAGGAAATCCGGGTAAATTATAATTATTATGCCTATCAAATGAATGCCGGTAGCTCCTGGCTTGATGAGGAACTGCTTTACATCAACTTTATCAACTGTATGATGTATGTTGAAGATCGGATGAAGGAAAGCTGTCAGGTACACCTTGAATTACCTGATAATTATGAAATTGCCTGCGGACTGGAACATATAGAAAAACACAAACTTTTTGCTGTAGACTATTACCGCTTGGTAGATAGTCCAATGATAGCCAGCCCAAACTTAAAACACTTAGATTTTAAAACAAAAGGACATCATTTTCACCTCTGGTTTTCGGGCGAATTTAATTTAGATGACAAAAAGGTTCTTAAGGACTTTAAATCCTATACAGATGAACAAATTGACTCTTTTGGAGAATTTCCCTGCCCAGACTACCATTACCTCTTTCACCTCCTTCCCTACAAACATTATAATGGAGTTGAACACTTTAATTCCACTGTCATCACCTTGGGCCCTTCGGAAGACATGCAGGAGGAAAACCTTTACAACAACCTTTTAGGGGTTAGCTCACATGAGTTGTTTCATACCTGGAACGTCATCCGTATCCGGCCCAAAGAAATGATGCCCTATGATTTCACCAAAGAAAATTATCATCGAACCGGATTTATTACAGAAGGGGTAACCACCTATTATGGGGACCTTTTTCTGGTGCGTTCGGAGGTATTTGACATTGAAACTTATTTTGATCAACTCAATACACTCTTCAAAAGGCATTTTGACAACAACGGTCGATTCAATCTATCGGTGGCAGAATCATCTTTTGATACCTGGCTAGACGGCTACACTAGCGGCATCCCAGGAAGAAAAGTATCCATTTATGTGAAAGGAGCAATTGCCGCCCTTATTCTGGATCTAAAAATTCGTGAACTAACAGGCAACCAACATTCCCTGGATGATGTAATGCGCCTTTTGTGGACGCGTTTTGGGAAAACAAAAAAAGGTTATAGTGAGAAGGATTACCAAAAAATAGCCGAAGAGATAGCCGGAACTTCTTTACAGACTTATTTCGATCAATTCATTTATGGGAATATCCCTGTTGAGGAACAATTAAATAAATCTTTAAATTTTGTAGGGTGTGAACTTCAATCAACAGAGGCCAACAGCAGAACTGAAAAGCTATTTGGTTTTGCTACCCTTCGTGAAGGAAACAGTTTTAAGATTCATCAAATTGCTGCAAATTCAGTTGCTGAGGAACAATTGACACTCGGAGATGAAATAATAGCTGTAAATGGGCGGAAAGTGGAAGGAAATCTGGATAAATTACTGGCTAATGTGAATGAGGCAGAATTTGTGCTTTTTAGAGACAAAAAGTTAAAAATAATTCACTTGAGCAATCATGGAACTTACTATTGCCAACAAATGAAAGTTATTCAAATAGAGGGTGCCACTAAGCAGCAAAAAGAAAACTTCAGAAAATGGCTGAAAAGTAATTAACAATGAAGAATGAAGAATGAAGAATGAAGAA
>NZ_SMMB01000587.1 GCF_009711365.1 Xanthovirga aplysinae
CACTTGCATTTTGTTGCCTACCGTTTTAATTTCCGTATTGCCTAGCTTGAAGAGGCCATTGGTCCCTGAGTTAGATAAGGACTTATACCAGAAGGTCAAAGTAAAATCGTTATTCTTTCTAAACGCATCCACATTATAAACGGTAAGCTTTTGACTCGCATTTGTGAACTGCAGTGCGCTACCGCTTTTTACCTGAGGGATGACGCTCACCTCCACCTCTTCTATAGGTTTGTTGCCTACCTGTGAAGTGATCCTTCCCTGCAGGGTGCTGTTGTAATAGACAAAACCTTTGTCATTGCCTGGTAAAGCACCGTTTACACCTACTGCTACTACCTGATAGTCGTATAACCTGCCAGGGATTACTGCTGCATCTTGGAAACTGATATCCGGATTCCCATCATAGGTAACCGAATTTGTTGTGTTTTGATTATTTGTTCTATCGGTTCGAATTACCTCATAAGCCGTGGCCCCCTCCAAATGGTTCCAGTTAAGAAAAACCTGATCTTTATAGGCATCAGGCTCATTTCCTTTGGAAGCTGTCAGGAACACTTGCTTATTGCTTAAAATTGGATGACTGGGATCTTTAAATACAGTTGCCAAACTAATGCTACCACTTTCCAAATCAAAATCCCCTACACATTGTGCCGCAAAGTTTTTATCCAAAAATTCCACCCAACTTAGATTCGTTAAAGCATCCATCTTGCTGTGCTGAGCAGTGCTTTTAAAATCATCAGCAAATAGGGCTACCAAGCCTGCCTGTCGCTCTAAAACCAAATTGCTCTTTTTAGTATAAGGTTGCCATCTTCCCTTATCAATTTCCAGGGGAGAACGTCTGGCAGCCCAAAACCTTACTTCTGTTAAATAGATCTCAGCCGTATTGTCCTTGTAGAAGTAAAGCTTTCTGCCAATATTTTGACTGAAATCTACGGCAAAGCTTCCGTAACCCTGCCCATTGATTAAAAGTTGGGCTTGGGTACCATTGTCAGAAATGACCAAAGCAACATGGTGCCAGGAATTGGCACTCACAGCATTTCCTAAATCCATAGTGGATGTTTGCCCCTTTACTTTTAAGTTAAGTTGGTTGTTGTTATACATGGACAAACTAAAAGAAGAAGCATCGTTTGTCATATCTGTCAATACCCATTCGTTTCCTGATTGGGTAGACTTTACCCAAAACTCAAGGGTAGCGTCCCCGATATTTCCTTTTTCCTGGTTATCCAGTAAATCGTTTTTTAAATCTACCCCAAGGTTGACGTAGGAGTTATAGGAGTTCTTTTTTAAATGAAGAACACCGGGGTCTGCTGCCCACAAGGCATGAAAGCCCAGTAGCAAGGACAAAAAGAGGCCCCACTTTTTACCATATTTTGTTTTTAATAAATTCATATTTTTGGCTTTTTTATTTGATTAAAATAGCTTTATATCTTCATGAAGGTAGTTTTTTAGCATTCTCCCTATTTTCAAGGGCAGTCAAGTGTTGAACCATTATGCTACTGGATTTAATTAGAAAGTATTTGCCATTTCTTCAAGTTGAATCCTGAAGGAATCTGCAGAGGTGTCATTTAAACTTGTTAGTTTTGGTGGTTGAGCGAAGCTAATATTGCTGCCAGAAACATGCAAAGCAAGGTTTGTAGCATCCCCTTTGGCTAGGTTTCTATATTCACCTCCGGCATATTGTATCTCCCAGTGAAACTCTAAATCACTGCCTCCAGGATGTGTTCCTAATGTAACCGCACTACCTGTACGTTTAATGTATAAGCTATTGTCTGAAGCGGAGATAAGCCATACTTTATTGTCCGTCACTCGCTTAATGGTAAACAATTGGGACAAACCGTTCTTCCCTGTTTTTTTGTCTTCCATTTTTAAAATACCATTTTCGTTGGTTAGGTACTGTTCAGTTGATTTTAGTTTGAGCCTGAATGTTTTATATTGGCCCTGAACTTCCAAAAAGCCTATGCTACATAGGATTATTAGGGTTAGGATGTATATTTTCTTTTTCATTATTTTAAAATTTTTAAAGGTCTTTAGCGTTCACTTTTAAGTAATACCAAAAATGATTTTGCTCACCTGATTAAGAGCAAAGGAATAAAGGACCATATTCCTTATTTGTGATTTCTACTTTGGTGAAGTGGAATTTCATTGAGAAGAAAAGCTTGTTTTTCCATTAATTCTTCCAAAGCAGTTTTCAAACTAGCAATTTCCTTAGCTTGAGCGGAAATTTCCTTCTCTTGCAAAATGGTATGCAATGTAAGTTCTTCTACTTTCTCCACCAGCAAAACATTTACTTGACCAGCATTCATGCCATTTTTCAAAACCTCTTTTTCAGAAGGCATTTTAGGTAGCCGTTTATAGGCCTTGATGTGGGCTTCTACCTCATTTAAAGGCATTAAATTATACCCTTCTTCAAAAACGTAGTCAGGAAATGAACCTACATTTAGGATAACGCCGTCGGCTTTGATTTTTCCTGCTACATCAAGTTTTTCAGTAGGATTAGCTTGCCCAATGCCTACATTTCCATTTACCTGAAGTTGATTATCGAAAACAGTAGTTCCACCCACTTGA
>NZ_SMMB01000036.1 GCF_009711365.1 Xanthovirga aplysinae
TTTAGGTTCTCATAGTGGCTACACTTCCACTGGAAGTTCTAATGTATTTATTGGCTATGCGGCAGGTTGGTTTGAAACGGGAAACAATAAACTTTATATAGCCAATAATGCTACGAGCACCCCTTTGATTTATGGAGATTTTACCAATAAAACCCTAACTTTCAATGGGCTGGTAGGAATGGGAATAGCGGATCCACTTGCCCGTTTACACGTTTACGATGCCAATGACATCGTG
>NZ_SMMB01000947.1 GCF_009711365.1 Xanthovirga aplysinae
TACCCATAAATTATAAAGGAGTTGGTTTACGACTATTTAAGTTTTTGCTAGGTAATAAAACTTTTCTCTTTTCATTAAATTTAGCCTTCATTTTAGTTTTTTAAATTTTCCTCCCCTTGGGTATTAGGTAGATTATTTATTCAATGGCCCGAAATGATTTTTTTAATCCGGTGACCTTCCAATTCTTTCGAACTACTAGGTCTCCTTTGTAGTGGCACCACATCTTATTTTCCATTTGAAATGTCAATTGCCCGCAAACAATCATTTCGGCAGTATGGCTTTAAAAAAGAGAAAAAACTAGTACAAACTAAGCAACTACCGGATAGTATAATTGCCAGGATTTTAAAAACAGGCTCCATAAAAAGCTATCTTAGCTGACCCTTATCCGAGGACCCCTTAATAAACTTAAGTCATTTTATGACTTTCCTGATTCATCAGCCTGAAAATAGCACCTCAAATCCTATGTTCTTGCAGACTTTACAATCCTGACTTTTACAGATTTGCTAATAGGGGTATGGCTCCTGTCTGCATAATGATTATAAGGAACTACTACATTTGTTTCAGGGTAATAGGCACCCAGATTTCCCACAGGAATTTTATAGGGAATCACACGGAATTTATAAGCTGTTCGCTTTATGCCATCATATTCGCTGCTAATATCCACAACGTCCAACCTGCTTAGTTCATGCTTCTCCATATCCTTAGGGTTCATAAACAACACCCGTCTTTCATTGTATATGCCCCTATATCGGTCATCCAACCCATAAATAGTGGTATTAAACTGATCATGAGAACGAAGGGTCATCAATAGAAATTCATCTTCCTCCAGTTGATGGACCGGCAATTTATTCAGGGTGATCTGCGCTTTCCCATTCGGTAGTTTGCTGAAATCCAATTCCCGTACATTATTGGGTAGGTAGTAACCTGCACCCTTTGAACGCTCACTCGTTTTGCTAAAACCCTTCACTACCTTATCAATGCTCTTGCGTATCAATTCGTAATCACTCCCCATAGCTTTCCAGTTCATAGGATGTTGTCCCTTAAAATGGTGGTCGGCCAATTCCCCAATAATTTCAGGTTCACTTTTTATGGCGTCTGAAATAGGTTTTAACAGCCCACGAGATTGCCTTACTCTTCCCATACTGTTTTCAACCGTAAGATAGCGCTGTTTCCCATTTTTCATATCCTTTTCAGAACGGCCAAAGGTGGGTAAAATCAGTGCCGTCTTTCCTGTCACTAAATGGGTTCGGTTCAGCTTTGTAGATATTTGTACCGTTAGGGTACAATTTTGTATGGCATCCGCTGTATAATCGGTATCAGCAGCTGCCATTAAGAAATTCCCCCCCAAACACATGAAAAACTTCGCTTCACCTTCATGCATAGCACGAATAGCTCCTACCACATCCAAACCTTCTTTTACCGGTGGTTTAAAACCCAGGTGTTTTTCTATTCTTTCATTGAATGGTTCATCCACATAATGCATAATCCCCACACTTCTATCCCCTTGCACATTACTATGTCCCCTTACAGGGCAAGTTCCAGCTCCCGCTTTACCAATGGCCCCTTTGAGCAACAACAGGTTGACAAATTCCCTGATGTTTTCCACACCATTTTTGTGCTGAGTTAAACCCATAGCCCAGCAAACCACTATTTTGGAACTATTGGCTAATAACTGAACCGTTTGGTCGATTTTCTTCTCGCTAATACCGCATAGTTGAAGCAGTTCCTTTTCGTCATGCTTCTGAATATCCTCCATGAGGGCTTTGTAACCGTCGGTATATTTTGCTATAAACTCATGGTCAAATACCCCTCCGCTTTTCTTGTCAAGGGTGGCGAGTTTTTTAATCAGGAGTTTGACAACTGCCATATCCTGATTTATCCTGACTGGCAAATGTATATCGGTTAAGTCCTCACCCTTGCCTAAAATTCCTTTGATACGGTGAGGGTTTTTAAAATTTACAAGTCCTGCTTCTTCCAATGGATTGATGCTAATTACCTTTCCTCCGTTTTTCTTGCATTTTTCAAGGGCTGCAAGCATACGTGGGTGATTGGTGCCGGGGTTTTGTCCTGCAACTATTACGACTTCCGCCTCATGAATATCCTCCAGTTTGGCCGAACCTTTACCAATACCCAAAGTATCTTTTAGGGCTACCCCACTGGATTCATGGCACATATTGGAACAGTCGGGCATATTATTGGTACCAATGGCCCGAGCAAACATTCCATACAAGAAAGCGGCTTCGTTGCTGGAGCGACCGGAAGTATAAAAAATAGCCTCATCGGGCGAATCTAATTTTTGTAAAACTTCAGAGATCATCTGGTAGGCCTCTTCCCATTTAACAGGTTCATAATGAATACTTCCTTCCCTAAGCACTAAGGGCTCCGTGATTCTCCCAAATTGATTGAGCTGGTAATCGGAAAGCTGCAATAGCTGTTCTACGGAGTATTGCTTAAAAAATTCCCTTCCGATATGATTGGTTGTAGCCTCATCCGCAAGGGCTTTCGCTCCATTTTCACAATATTCAGCAATTTTGGAAGGTTTATCCGGAGCTGGCCAGGCACAACTAGGGCAATCAAAACCTTCTTTTTGATTCATTTCCAATAAAGCCCGCATAGATCTTAGGACCCCCATTTCCTTGAAGCTGTGCTGCAAAGCCACTTTTACCCCTAGCATTCCCGCAGCATGGCGAACGGGTTCTTTTACTTTGATATCCAAAAAGTCTTCAGGTCCCCTTGCGGAGACCTTTCTGCGAAAGTCTTCTTTCATGATGCACAATTAAGATTATTGTAAGGAAGCTTTAAAAATTAAAGCTTTCACTTAAGGCATAAATGAGTTTGTTTTCCTTTATTTTTTGTTGTTGCCTGGAAAACAGGTTTGGTGCTTTTCTTTAAATTTAGCCTTCATTTTTTTCTTGATAAAAAAACGATGCAAAAAAATCAAGAATCAAAAATGCTTCTCCCCACATGACCACCCACAGCCCGCTTTAGATTCAACCACCCCTCCTTTGTGGTAAAAGCCCATAAACCAAGATGGTCATGGATAGATTTTTCAATAAAGGATTTCCAAACTTCTTAATGCCTGTAACTTTTATAATTTGATAATTCACCAAAAGTTCAATCTACACAAAATTTATTTAAAGGCTTAGAAAATGATTTCACCTCCCCGGTCCATTACTCTTATGGATTAAACAAGTATCCCAATAAGGTATTACAAATGCCTTAAAGTATTTATGGGCATGTTGATTTAAAGACTGACCTCAAAGAAGAGGTTTGCCCCAAAAAGATATCTCTTGGCAATTATTAATTGTTCATCCCAGGACGAAAGTTAAACCCAGAATTCCAAATCCAATCCATTTAATCTAATTAAAGCCCCAACCTCATGAAAAATAAATATTTTAGGCAGTGATATTGCCAAATAGATCTCTGGAGGCTGAAAGTAAGAATTCATCTTGATATTGACCTGCAGCTATTGATAAACCAACAGGAATTTTATTTACTGAGGTGATAGGAATGGAAATTTCTGGCAATCGGCCAATTCCAGCAAAAGAAGTAATCGCCATTGTCCTATCATAAAAATCTAGAACAGTTTCATGATTGTTTAATGCGCCCTTACGAGGTGCAACTGTAGGGGTTGTTGGGAATAGGAAAAGGTCACTGTCATTTATAAAGTTCTTAATTTTTGAATAAAACTTTTCACATAAGAAGAGTGCTTCATTTAGGTCAGTCCGATCAAAATTCTTTACATTATTATAGGAAGCAGTGAAACCGGGACCCAATTCAGGATTAACTGTTTCAATCCACCCCCCAACTGTGTTGGAAAATTCGGCAGTTTGCAATACTCTTAGGGCTTTTGAGTTACATATGTTTAAATCAATGTGATCTCCAACTATTTCACTTAACTTAATAGGAATAAGTGAGATGCCTTCCCTGTCATTCAAGTGTAATATACTACTTTCTATAGCTTTTCTAACCGAGGCATCAGCGATTAAAAAAGCATCATTTAATAAATAAATATTTTTTATACTTCTTTTTTCCTTGTTCTCACTTCGAAGAAGAACTCTCATCACTTTTTCAAGGGTATAAATATTATTGGAAAAGGCTCCAACTGTACTTACACTTGGCATAAATGGTAAAACCCCTGCTTCAGAAATTCTATGCAAAGAAGGTCGCATTCCCCATATACCACAAAGGCTAGCTGGTACTCTAATAGATCCGGCCGAATCTGTCCCAATTGAAAAATCGACTAAACCACAGGCTACAGCTGAAGCTGAACCACTAGATGACCCTCCAGGTACATGATCTGGAGCTTTGGGATTTAGTGGAGTACCAAAGAAATAACTCTCTCCTTCAAGGCTATATGTAAATTCATCAGCTATTGTCTTGCCTATACATTTCGCTCCACAATTTAAGATTTGGTCTATACACAGGGCATTGTAAACCGCTTTTGCATGCATATCTTTCCAAGGTTTACTTCCGTAGGAAGTCTTATAACCCTTTATATCAATATTATCCTTTACAGCAAAGCTGAGACCATCCAGGGTTCCATTTTTATATGGCTCAATTAGAAAATGTTCTACAAAAGCATTTGATGTTTTAATGGTGAAGTTGTTATTCATGTTTTGAATCTAAAATATTGAATTATTAATACAGGTTATAAAAGCAATTATTGAATTTCTAATTCAATAAAACGTTCTCTGAATGTTATGTAACAATCCGATATACCACCTATGGCATTTATTTGTAACCCATCTTATTAGTTTAATCTAGGTAAGATCAAAGGGGGCATTACATTTTTTGGAATTATCAACACATACGAATAAAATTTAATTATTACATTACTACTGTTTCTAATTAAATTACAAATAACCATAGCCTATTCACTACCTTTGCCACTATTTCATACCCAACCATTCAAAAAATAGCACATCGCTAGGCATTTATAATGAGAAAAAAACCTCTCCCAATTAAGAAAGTCTACAAATAATCTAAAGTCACCTTTCTGAATGAGTTTTAGCCATTCCCAATGGGGGATGTAAGGGTTTTCTGCTCTTCCAGCACTATCTGAATCTCTTCCATTAGTATATGCTTGTTCTTTTTTGGTAAGGTTTTAAGTCTACAGATTTCGGAATCCAGGTTGACACTCATCCTTTGAATATCATTTTTTTACTTACTTCGGTGATGATCCCTACTCCCAGTTCAGGCTCACCCTCACCGGTCCATTTTAAATCAAGAAAAAAGCTTCCCATATAGCGTTTCACTATGGACTAGTTATGAGCCATCCTGAAATTCAGAAGACCGGATGGTAATTTAAAAAATCAGATTAAAAGCGGCTATTATATAAGATTTAGTAATGAAAATAACTTATTCTTCCCATAATTTTAGAAATACCCGAAGGCCCACTCGAAATCACTCCTCATTAGGTCTACTATTTAAACTTGAATTTTCCTTCCCTCACTAAGAGTCTAGAGTTTTACCTTAGATAAGAGACAAACTACCTATCCACAAAATATAAGTTACTAACAATAAGAAAGTTAAAACTTCCCCATAACCAAACACTATTTACCTATAATAAAAATCTATTTGAATTATAATTAATATTACTACACCTTTACAAAGCAAATAAGGGAAGGGAAGCACCATTTTTGATGATTAAATGGAAAAGGTTTTTTTGAAGTAATTCATTTTTAGTCTTTCCTGGTGTGTACCAAATAAGCTTCCACACTC
>NZ_SMMB01000344.1 GCF_009711365.1 Xanthovirga aplysinae
CTTATAAATATTAGTAAAAAGGGCAGACCCCATCCAGGAAAAGTTAATTATTGCCCAAATGGAAATATGGGGCTCAGAGTGATTAATTTCGGTAAGACTCTCCAGCCCAAAAAGGATAGGGAGCCTATAAGCTACATTAATTAATATTAGATCATTCATTAATAGAATGACTCTGGAAAAGGGAAAATACCATAATTGGGGAGATTTTCTAACGCTGAAGGAGGTAGAACCTAATTCCATAGACCGGTAGATTTTGAAAGGTAGCGAAATGGAAGGGGAAAATGAATGCCAGTCCTTTTTATAATCATGAATGTTTAATAGCGGTTAACTGAAACATCAAGACTCTTGATAATTCAAGCCACTTGAGCCTAAATCATAGTTGACTAAGAATAAGCAAGGAAGGCAGGTGGGGAACATGAAATGGAGGGTCAACAGAAATTTGTTATGAACCAATTAATGCTATGACTTACTATACTTATGGAGCATCAACAAACCGCCCTATCAAATTATAACTATTTCAATAAATTCCCTACAACTATAGAATAAATTTTGCCTTTTTCTAATAACACTTTCAAGCATACCCTACATCAACATAAAGACAACTCAGCGATTTATGTGTTTGTTTTAAGGTTCACCTCACAACATTCAAAAAATCTACACATTAATTCTTTCCTATAAATTTTTGGAAAAATTTCTTTAGTAAGGCAAACCTTCAGATGGAATTTTAAAAATGAAGGGATAGGAAAATTAATAGAATAAAAATGTAATGATAAGAAATGCTTTCCTCTAGCCAACATTTATAAAATTGATGATAGTAGAGAACTAAGGGACCTTTTTAATAATCCATTATGATCACTTTGATACAGTTTTTTGAAAATGATTTAATTGGAAAAGCTGATTTTCGAAATTCAGGCATTTATGGAAAAATACGGGAAAGCTAGGAATTGACTAGAACAGAAGAAAAAATCAAAGATAAGCCACTAAAGTCGGGGTGGCAGGATTCGAACCTGCGACCTCCTGCTCCCAAAGCAGGCGCGATAACCGGGCTACGCTACACCCCGTACAATTTTTCCTCCGAGACCAATATGCTATGCCGTTGAGCAAAAATTCATTGATCTTGTAAAAAAATGCTAACCCTTCAATAAAATTTAAAAAGTCGGTTTAATAATGTCGGGGTGGCAGGATTCGAACCTGCGACC
>NZ_SMMB01000716.1 GCF_009711365.1 Xanthovirga aplysinae
TGCGGCTTTATATTATGGAGTTGGGTTTAATAAATTGTCAAAGAAATGGACTATCGGTAAAGAATTACTGGTTTATTTTTTGATCATATTGTTAATCTCCCTCAGTGCGAAATTGACCCATTATTTTAGTTACAATAATGTTCCTATTACTTTATATGGTATTTGGTCTTTTTTACAAAAAGGAATTTCTATCAGTATCCTCCCTTTTGCTTTAATCTTTTTTGTTAAATCCCAACGAAAGGGAAAGAAAGAAATAAAATCTTACTCCAATACTAATGAGTATTCTCCTTCTATTACACTTAATGGAAATAATCGGGATGAAAGATTTTCCATTTCTCTAAATGAATTATTGTATTTAAAGGCAGACAGTAATTATGTTGAAATCCATTTTAAAAAAGATAAAAATCTGAGAAAACATTTAATAAGAAACTCTCTAAGCAAAATATTAAGGCAAAACGAAAACAGTGAATTAATGCAGGTTCACCGGTCTTATATAGTTAATCTTACTCAAGTAAAATCCACTGTAGGAAAATCTCCAAATTATTTTCTTGCTTTTAAAAATTCAGATGTGCGAATTCCTGTTTCCCGGACTTTTTTAAAACCCTTGAAAGAAATGCTAAAGAAACAATCAACTTAGGTGAAAATATTCTAATCTAAATCTTAACCTTAATAAAATTCCATTTTTCCCCTAAAACTATTTAACCCCTACTTACTTAAGCTTTCCCTCAAAAACAAATCCCTTTTCAATAAGAAAAAATATTCCAATATTACTAAATTATTCCACTTATTTTTAAATCCTTTTTAATACATAGATTTTTTTATTCTCAATTTTCTTACTGAAAAAAGAGATCAAAATTTAAAGACAAATTCAATAAACACACTGTTTTAATCCCTGCATTTCATCCCTAAAAACTACATCTGAGCCCACTAAAATGCAATTTAGCCCTAAAACACGTCACTCAGCCCTTTCATTTCCCTCCTTTCTGATTTCTTCCTTAATTGTGAATGATTTTTAAAAGAAAACCAAAGTAAAGTTCATTTATATCAACTAAAAACATTAATAAAAATGAAGAAAATTTCAACTTTATTAATTACCTTAGCCCACCTTCTCCCCTCCTCAGACCTACTGGCACAGACCAAGTTGAGCAATGAAATTACCATCCACGGAAAGGTAACTAATGATAAAGGGGAATTCATTGAAATTGGAAATATACTAATACTTTCTTTAAAGGACTCTACATTAATCAAAGGGAATTACTTCTTTGACGGACAATTCGAAATACAGGGCTCCTTTCCTACCTCAGCACTTTTAATGGTTAGTTCCATGGGATTCAAGGACTATTATTCTCCTTTAATGATCTCTAAGAAGGGGAAAAAAAATACCATTAATATGGGACAAATCACTATTAAGGAAAATTTAAAAGAGCTAGAAGCTGTAGAAATTATCGCTACAAAACCCGTATTCCGACAAGAAGCTGGCAAATTAATTGTAGATGTTAAAAACAGCATAGCAGCCGGAAGTGGTACAGCCATTGAATTGCTTAAGAAAACCCCAGGTGTTATAACCAATCAAGACAATTCTGTTTCCATTTTTGGAAAGGGGAAAGCCACAGTTCTAATAAATGGACGCAAAGTTCCCGCATCAGAAATGCTCACCAACCTTAGTGCAGACCAAATACAGGAAATTGAAATTATCTCCTCTCCTTCGGCAAAATATGAAGCCGAAGGCAAAGGAGGGGTAATTAACATCATCACGAATGATAGAAAAATTGAAGGAAGTTTTGCAAAGATCAGTGGCACTCTAACAAAAGCCATCTATCAAAGAGCCTACCTTGTAGGTACTTACGCATACCAAAAGGGAAAATTCAATTTATATTCCTCCTACAGTAACAACCCCCATAAAACCCGAACAATTGATGAGTATCACCGAAGCTTTGGAACTAATATGGAAACTTCTTCTTTACAAATGAAAAATCGTGTGGAAACCATTAGACAATATCTAAATGCTCATAATTATAATCTAAGTACTGATTACGCTTTTAATGAAAAAAACAGCTTGAGCCTTCAATACAGAGGGCAACTTTATCAGGGAGATATTAAAACGCTCAATAGCAATCGGATCGGGGAAGGTGAAATAATGCAAACCGAATTTCTTACCCATAATAAAAAGAAAAAATTCTTTGGAAATAATTCCTTTAATTTTAATTACAACCTAAAACCTTCAAAAGGAGAAACTTTATCCCTTACAGCAGATTATGCTAACACTCTGATCAAGTCTGAGGATGTAATTGAAGAAAATATCAGCGCCCTTAAGAATAGGGAGACTTCTACAAATGACAAACGAAACGAAAGCAATAACCTCATTCGACTTTTCTCCTTTCAAGCCGATTACAGCAAGTATTATGACAAACCTAAACTAAAAATTGAAACAGGCTTACGTTGGGCATCCTCTTCAAACAATAGTAAGATAGATTTTATTAGAAAAGGAGAAAATAACAACTGGGAAAAAGATCCCTCTATTTCCAATGGATTTGACTACAAGGAAAATATTGGGGCTGCCTATTTTCAACTGGATAAAAGATTTGGGAAGTTAAAAATTAATACAGGTTTAAGAGGAGAGTTAACCCAACCGAATGGTTATTCACTTACCTTGCAAAAACAGGTTATTGAAGGGGATTATTTCCAACTCTTTCCCTCTTTTTCTATTGGTTTCGACCTTTCTAAAGACCTTAACATTTACTTAGCTTACTCTAAGCGTATTTCACGCCCCTCATACAGGGACATGGATCCTTCAGTAGATTACATCGATTCCCTAACCTACTTCAAAGGAAACCCTTATCTAAAAGCAGAAACTAATCAAGGCTTTGAAGCCGCATTAACTTACAAAGAATATGCGTCCATCAAAGTGGGTTATACCAGTACCCAAAATGCCATTAAACGTTTCGTAGCACAGGATGAAAACAACCCTGAACTTTCCTATTCTGATTTCCGAAACATCCCTAAGGCCGAAACTTACTGGGTAAGCCTAACCCTCCCTTACCAAAATTCCTGGTGGACTACATATAACTCTTTTGGTTGGGAATATAATACCTTTAATTATAAAAGTGTAGATACTTTTTTTCAACTCAGAAAACCATTATGGTACATCTACTCCTATCAGGAGTTTAAACTTCCAGGAGGAATCCTGGCCGAAATCACTTTTCAGTGGTTCTCTCCTGGAGTAGACGGTATTTTTGAATTCGAATCCAGTTATACAATGTCAACAGGACTTCGAAAATCCTTCATCAAGGATAAATTAGACATTCGCCTTATAGGAAATGATATCTTCAATACTTACCGGGAAGCAGGAAACACCCAAATCCAAGGGGTTAAAATTAACTATGGCTCCCAATACGATGATACTTATTTAAGATTATCCTTTACTTATAAACTGGGTCGACTAAAGAGTACCAA
>NZ_SMMB01000721.1 GCF_009711365.1 Xanthovirga aplysinae
CGATCCATTCTTTTACTTGTTTTTCTAATACGCTAAGTGGTAGTGGGCCCTTAGTTAAGACTACTTCATGGAATTCTCGGATGTCAAATTTATCCTGAAGCTCTGTTTTGGCATGCTCACGTAATTCAAGGATTTTTAACATTCCAATTTTGTAGGCAGTCGCCTGACCTGGCATTACGATATGTCGTTCTACCATTTTTACGGCATCACCTTTAGGATTTGGAGTATTTTCCACATAGTAGGCAATTCCTTCTTCTCTAGTCCATTTTTTAGCATGAATCCCTGTATCCACCACTAATCGGCAAGCTCTCCAAAGCTCCATGGCCAAACGACCAAAATCGGAATAAGGATCTTGGTATAAGCCCATTTCTTTAGGTACAAGCTCAGAATAAAGGCCCCATCCCTCGGTATATGCTGTGTATCTTCCAAATTTCCTGAATTTAGGGATGCCCTTTAATTCCTGTGCAATGGCCAATTGCATATGGTGACCCGGAAGTCCTTCGTGGTAGGCTAGAGCCTTCATTTGATAGGTAGGCATTTCCTTGGTATCATACATATTGGCATAATAGGTGCCTGGTCTTTTTCCATCCATAGAAGGAGATTGATAGAAAGCTTTTCCAGCTGAACGCTCTCTAAATGGTTCTACTGCCTTTACAATAATATCTGCTTTAGGTTTAGTGATAAACAGTTCATCCAAACGTCCTTTCATTTCATCAATAAGGGCAGTAGCTTCCTTCATATAAGCCTCTTTTCCCTCTTCTGTATTTGGATAATAAAACTGATCATCTGTACGCATAAAGGCAAAGAAATCCTGCAAGGAACCTTCAAAATTTACCTTTTTCATGATTTCACGCATTTCTCCATGAATACGGCTTACTTCATCTAATCCTATTTGATGGATTTGGTCAGCAGTAAGGTCAGTGCTAGTTACCCTTTTTAGGGCAGCATTGTAGAATTCCCCACCATTTGGAAATTTCCAAACCCCATCATCAGTAGTAGCTGACTTTTCAGTTTTTTCTAAATAAGTAATAAGTTGTTCATAGGCAGGTTTAACTGATTCTTTTAAGGCAGTTTCTGCTTCAGCTAGAAGTTTAGCATTGTCCAAACCTTCTACTTTTTCAATTTTGGTTCTAAAGTCTTCAAGAAGGGTGCTTTCTTCTTTTGCCTTTGTAAATGGGTTGCCCTTGATCAGATTTTTACAATCTCTAATCACATGAGCAAAAACGAATTTAGGAGGCATTATGCCAGCTTTTCTTCTCTCCTCCAAATTGGTTACTAATTGATTAAACAGCGGTTTTATCCCATTAAGCCTACTGATATAGGCCTTGGCATCCACTTCATCAGAAATAGGGTGCATGTTGATTAAGAGAGAAGGTACATCGGATTGTGCACCAAACATTTGGTTAACAGGATAATTGTGAAGTCTGAACTGTTCATTAGCAATTTGCTCCTCAGCACTTTCCACAAGTAATTGGTAACTTAGTTTAGTTTGTTCATCTAGCAAATCGTAGTTGATCTCACTTTTTAGTTTTACCAATTCTTTTTTTATGATTTCCAGTTCCAACTTTTCTTTTTTAGGGCTTATGTCGTCCCATTTGTCTTGATCTTTTTTGATTCCTAAATAAGCCTGGAAGGTAGGGTTTCTGTCTACGGACTCATCAAAAACTCTTTCAAAGAAGGTGTTTGCCTTTTTTGATTCTTCGGTCACCGCTTCGGTGGAGACTTGGGCCTTTAGTGTCTTTTTATCTTTATCATCGTTACATCCGTAAACCAGGAGCAATGCAAAAAAGAGGGAAAAAAGAGTAAGTTTTTTTCTGTTCATATTTAAATTGTTTTAGGTGATTAATTCTTGAAGTATAGGTTTTTAGCCATTTTATATGAATTTGTAAAAGGTATTAAAATTCCTAAAATTTGCTTTTACAAAAAAATGATTTTGCTGAAGGTAATAAAAAAAATAATTACTCCTAAATTTTCAGGAAAATGATGAAATGGTTGAAGAGAAATACGGATTAATATTGAAGGCTTATTTAGTTATATTTTTAAATTTAGTATTAAGAAGTTAGGCTTTCTTTTAATTGTATTGCAGGTTAAAGGATGGGTAAATTAAACCTTGGTGTATAATATGAGTGGGAGTGGACCCAAAAGAGCCAGTTAGAAAATGAAAGTTTTAAAAAAAGCTGCCCTTAAATTTTAAAGACAGCCTTTTTCTTAGGCCTAATGGATTAGCCTGTTTCAATAATATTCTTTCAGGTTATGCCAGTGCTTCTTTTACTTTTTCAGCAGCATCCTTAAGTACAATTGCAGAAGTAACTTTCAAGCCAGATTCTTCAATAACTCTAGCACCTTCCTCAGCATTTGTACCCTGAAGTCTAACAATGATTGGAACGTTTATTTCTCCAATGTTTTTATATGCTTCCACAACCCCTTGAGCTACTCGGTCACATCTTACGATACCACCAAATACGTTGATCAGTATAGCTTTAACGTTAGGGTCTTTTAGAATAATTCGGAATCCAGCCTCAACGGTTTGCGCATTAGCTCCTCCTCCAACATCCAGGAAGTTTGCTGGCTCACCACCTGACAATTTAATAATGTCCATGGTAGCCATGGCTAACCCTGCACCATTTACCATACATCCTACGTTTCCATCAAGTTTTACGTAGTTTAAACCTGCTTCACCCGCTTCTACTTCTAATTCATCTTCTTCTGTGATGTCTCTTAATTCTGCCAAGTCAGGATGACGGTACAAAGCATTGTCATCAAGATTTACTTTTGCATCAACCGCTAGGATTTTATCATCTGAAGTTTTTAAAACCGGATTGATTTCAAACTGAGAAGAGTCTGTTGCCACATAAGCTTTGTAAAGAGCAGAAATAAATTTTACCATTTCTTTAAAAGCTTTCCCTTCTAGTCCTAATGCAAAGGCAACTTTTCTGGCTTGGAAACCTTGTAGACCTACTTTAGGGTCAATCCATTCCTTAATGATTTTTTCAGGTGTCTTTTCAGCCACTTCCTCTATATCCATTCCACCTTCAGTGGAAGCCATAATCACATTCCATCCTTTGGCCCGATCAAGAAGAATACTTAAGTAATATTCTTTTGGTTCAGATGCACCCGGATAGTAAACATCCTCGGCAATTAATACTTTGTGTACTTTCTTTCCTTCAGGACCCGTCTGGTGTGTCACCAGCTGCATACCCAATATCTGGTTGGAGAGCTCCCTGACTTGATCTATGTTTTTGGCTAACTTTACACCTCCGCCTTTTCCACGTCCACCGGCATGGATTTGAGCTTTTACCACGTACCATTCGGTACCTGTCTCGGCATTCAGTTGTTTAGCAACATCTACGGCTCTTTCCGGAGTATCCGCCACAAGACCTTCCTGAATTCTTACACCATAGCTCTTTAAAATGTTCTTAGCTTGATATTCGTGAATGTTCATCCTGATTTATAAAATTTTTGCACGAATGTAAGCGATTTGATTTGATA
>NZ_SMMB01001018.1:0-1213 GCF_009711365.1 Xanthovirga aplysinae
TAGGATTTAATATCACAAAGACCTCATCGGGAATACCAAAGCTATCCTTCCACCTCTTTATCCCATAAAAAAAGGCCGAGTCACTTTCCTGAGGCAATTTTTGAGGCATGTGCGCTTTACCAATTTCCCACCTTTTTCTCTGTATAATTAAAGAATTCTCAAATACTACCCTAGGATAAATGTTAATAGATGCGGAATTCCCCTTCTTATTCTCCTTTTCCACAAATTTATTTATGGCATTAATAAGAAGATATGGTGACAAATAGGCTGCATCTGTGAAATTATCCAATAATTGAAATAATTTAGACCTTCCTCTTTGACTTTGAAAACAAAGATCAAAAACAAAAGCCCGATTCTGTGTGGGTTTATGAACTAAAATCAACTCATCCGATAAAGAATCATACCTAACTTCAAAATCAGTAACTGCCAACTGTTTTTCTGATGGCAAACTATTTTGCGCTCCTGGTGACCAAATTTCGTAAGGCATTAATGGAGGATGGAGGTTTGCATTAAAGTAGGAAGCATCACTGTTTTCCAAAAACAATGTTTCCTCCTTCATTAACAATCTATTTGCTTCACATGTATCTTGGGTAATTTTCTCATCAAAAATATGTAAAAAACGACTTAACATTTTTCCGTATCCAGAAAAAGCTCCATTAACTACGGCATTTAGTTTCCCCTCTGGAGTCTTATCGATTACCTGAAGAAAAGCTCCATGGGATCTTGTTCTTTTCTTTTTTTCAGACTTAAAATCAAGAGCCGCATTTATTCTCTTTAGCATTTCGAGGTTTATTTGAACCGTTTCTTGCCCTATATTTTCGGAAATTTTGAGTTCCTGACTAAATTTCTCTTCCCACTTTTCTATTCGCTCTCTTTGTTGCTCTAAAGTTTCAACATAGAATGGAGATTTTTTTGAGTTCAACAAGTTTTCCTTTCTGTTACCTTCACCCCCTTTTCCTTCCTTTTCTTTTTCCTTCTTTTCCTCCTTTTGTCTTCGAATAAACTCTTCTTCAGGTTTTTTAAACTCCCTATAGTAGTCCTCATAAAAAGTAAGTAGATCTACATTTGTCTTTTGGGGATAATTGGATTTAAAGAAGTGCTTCATCTTTGTCACTTCCTGCCTTTCCCCCATCGGCACAGCCAATTCCTGCAACAAATTATGGAGATGCTGTACTAAATCTTTTAATTGATTTTTATTAATTTTTCCATCAAA
>NZ_SMMB01001018.1:1416-6616 GCF_009711365.1 Xanthovirga aplysinae
TGCTCTGCCTTAAAGGAAAAAAAGGTAGAAGATTGATGCTTAAATACTACATTTTCTTTTTCCTTACTTTCTATTGCCTCCTTTGAAGTAGAATTGTTCTCTATTTCTTTTTCATTCCTTTCCTCCATTACCCGATTAAACTCCTCAATGGGAAGACGCTCTTCTTCCGGAAGTCCAGCTTTTTTGTGTAACTTCATTGAAATAGACCTAAAAGCCTCAAAACCATCTTTTAGTAAATCCTTTCGCTCTTGGGAGCTTGCTAAGGCATATTTTTTTAAAAGTTGCCTTTTATAAATCAGGGTATGGATAAGTTCTTGGATATAGGGAATTTGATCTAACTTCAATTCTTGGAGCCTTTTAATGAGAGTAATATCCCAATTGGGGTCTATTCCCGAAACTCCAATACTATATTCAAATAAACCATAGTCAATAAGATCTTTAATATAATTTTCAAGCTCCTCCTCACTTGCTTCTATATGACTGACCGCCTCTGATACCAACTCCTGAAACAAAATCCCTTCCTGCCTATTTTTACTCAACTCCCAAATTAGAATAATGGCGGGGTTAGTTGGCAACCTTTGGAAAGCTTCTATATTGTCATTATTTGTAATAAAAAGCATTTCATTTTCCTTGATGGAAATAGTGGGGTTTGGACGAAGTGGTAAATTTAAATAGACCTCCCTGTTACTTATCAGGAGTATCTTTAAGTACTTTAACAAGTAGTTATTCAAACGAATATGCCCCTTTATTTTCCCATCACCCGGAACTTTCATAAATTGATGTCCTACATCATCCGTTTGAAAATGAGCTAAATTGGTGAAAGTGCTAAAGGGAGAAGTTTTTGCCACTATTCGACTTAAATATTTTAAAGTGGCGAACTCTGTCTTATGTTCTTTATTCCTTAAATTATCTGGAGTCCTTTTTTGGTAGCCCTTTAGAGCTGTTAAAAGACTTTGGCTGGATAAAATTAGCCCCTTATGCAATTCTTCTTGCTTAATGCTTTCCCCAAAAATAATTCGGATATTACTTAACTCTTCCTTATACAAACTTTCTGCCTCAATTTCCGCCTGTTTAAAATCTTCTATTACTTTAAAATAATTATGAAGTTGGTCCTTAATAAAAGAAGGAAGGAGGTGCAAAACCTGGTCCATCTTAGATAACTTTACTTTACGATCATTAAAGATATCCCTCCTAAGATTTTGCAATTGGTTTTGTTCTCTTGCATTTTCCAGTATTGAAATATGCTTAAAGAGTGCATCACTTAAAGCCAGTTTAAGTTTTTCTTTAGTCAAATATAAATTACCCAACACCTGACTCTGATGATGAAGCTTAATTGAATTCAGCCTTTCCATTTCTTCAAATGAAAGCCCTGCAATTCGCCCTAAGATATGAGGAAAAAGTTTAATAGATTTCATGCCGTACTTTTTTAAAATTTAATCAAAGAAATAAACCTAAAGGGAAAGCATTATAAATTATCCCTTAATGCTCTAATTTGATTAAATACTCTTTCGATTAGTCTTAAGTCTTGGGTCACTATTTCAGCCACTCCAGTCATATTTTGCCGAAACACTAACTCTTTTTTATAAGTAGTTTCCAGGTTTTGGGGAATAGCAACCCGAATTTTATAAACATTATTTCTAGGCAATAATGAAATACCTTCAATTTGTCCGTGAAGCATTCCATATTCAGCAAAAGGATAATTGTCAAGTTTAATATTTACCTGTTGTCCTATTTCTAACTTTCCAGAACCTTGCACAGGAGCTTCCAATTGGCCAAAAATAGTTTTAGTGAAAGGAACAACAGCCATCATTTCATCCCCTGCAGTTACCACGTGGTTATTACTCCAATAGCTAGAAAAAGCCACCTTCCCCTCTACTGGACTTATGATCAAATAATTTTTCTTATAAGCATTTAATTGGCTTTGTAATAATTTAAGTTCATCTTGTAAGGATGATTTTAAATTTTCCCGCTTTTCTCGTTGTTGGTTTTCTAAGCTATTAACCTGTTCTCTTAGTTGATTAACTTGAATCTCAATATTAATTTTTTCTGTATTGATCGACTCAAGCAGACGCTTTTGGGTTAGGTAATTATTTTTACTACCCTCAAATTTGGTCAAGGCAATAATTCTCTGCTTATAGAGACTGGAATCTGCCAAATATTGCCTTTCTATAATGCTAAATTCTTCGGAAGCCAATTGAAAGTCCTTTTCCAATTGTTCCCTTAAGGAATGAAAGGCACCTATTCGTTCTTCCATAATCCTTTTTTGTTTGTCAAAAAAACCTAAGTCTTTAAAGAGCTGATAATCTCTTAAGGCTTTAATAAAGGACTTAAAGGCAGGCTGTAATTCACCAAGATTATAATTTTTCACATAAAATGCCTCATTCACAAAAAATCTTTCTTGAGAAAAATCCTTTTCGATTTGAGTCAAATCCTCATAAAGTACAATAACGTCCTGGATATTTGCAGTATTCTCAATACTCCCCAAGAGTTGTCCTTTTACAACATTTTCATAATCCTTTACTTGAAAATTAATTCTTCCACTTTTTCTAGCTATTAATTGGGCAGGAGGATTTTGGGCTGTAAGGACAATTTTTGCAGAAATGGAATCTGGATATTTAATAACCCAAGCTCCCACCAATACCCCAATAATAATGAGGAATATGACAGTAATGCCCCATCGGATAATCCAAGAAGGAATATGATTGAGGATTTCATGAACCTCATCACTTCTAATTTCAATTTGGTTTAGATTTTCTGGGTTAGGCATATTTTAATCTTATTATTTTTTTAAGTGGCTACTTGTTTAACTTTCTTAATTACCAAGTTCCAATTGGTTTTTCACCAATTCAAAGTAAGCCCCTCTTTTTTGGGTAAGTTCCTGGTGATCTCCTTTTTCAATAATTTCTCCCTGATCCATCACAAGAATTTGATCTGCATTCTTCACTGTACTTAAGCGATGGGCTACCACTACTACGGTTCTGCCTTCAAAAAACTGATCCAGGTTTTCCATAATCACTTTCTCATTATTGGCATCCAGAGCATTAGTGGCTTCATCAAAAAAGATAAATTCGGGGTTTTTATATACAGACCTAGCAATCAACAAACGTTGCCTCTGCCCTTGGCTCAAACCGTGGCCATCAGAGCCAATCTTAGTATTATAACCCAAAGGCAGGGAATCTATGAATGTCTGTATATTGGCTATTCTACTAGCTTCTAAAAGTTTTTCGTTATCGATATATTCATCACTAACAGCTATATTTCGCGCAATGGTATCGGAAAAGATAAAACCATCCTGCAAGACAGCTCCACAACGACCCCTCCAGACCCTATTGCTATAAATATTAAGATTCATACCACCCAATTGTATTTCTCCCTCACTGGCTTGATAAAATTTTAGCAATAACTTTACTAAAGTGGTTTTCCCACTTCCACTGGCCCCAACAATGGCGGTAATTTTCCCTTTAGGTATTTCAATATTGATATTTCTTAATACTTTCTTAGCATGTGGCCCCTCATAATTAAAGGAAAGATTTCTAACTTTTAAAGAGCGCTTTTCTGGCAGGTTCATCACCTTTTGAGCAGGATCTTTTTCTTCATCCTCCTTGGAATGAATTTCACCCATTCGCTCCAAGCTGATCTTTGCATCCTGCCAAACACGCATAAAATTCACTAAATCATTTATGGGGACATTCATTTGTCCGATGATGTATTGAATAGCCAACATCATACCCAGCGTTATTTCCCCATCAATCACGGCTTTTGCAGCTAAAAAGGATATGAAAATGTTCTTAACTTCATTGATAAACACTGATCCCACCTGTTGGTATTGTTGTAGGGCTAAGCCCTTTACACTTACCTTAAACAATTTAGCTTGTAGACGTTCCCATTCCCAACGTTTCTGTTTCTCACTGTTATGCAATTTGATTTCCTGCATTCCCGTGATTAATTGAATCAAGTTGCTTTGATTAGCGGATAACTGTTCAAACTGTTTAAAATCTAAATCCCGTCTTTTACGCATGAAAAGCAAAATCCAACCCAAATACAGCAAACTTCCCACAAAAAATACGGCAAAAATCCTACTATCGTAATAGATCAACACCAAGCCGAAAATTAAAAGATTTACTAAGGAGAATAAAATACTCAATGCTGAGGAAGTCAAAAAGGTCTCTATCCTTTTGTGGTCACCAATTCTCTGCAATAGGTCTCCTATCATCTTAATATCAAAAAATGATAGCGGCAATTTCATTAATTTGATAAGAAAATCTGAAATGATGGAGATGTTGATCCTTGTCCCTATATGCAATAAAATCCAACTTCGTATAAACTCCACAGCTGTCCTACTTGCAAAAAGCATCAGCTGCGCAATTAAAATAAGATTAATAAAGCTTATATTTTGGTTTTGAATCCCAACATCAACAATGGATTGCGTCAAAAAGGGAAAGAGGAGTTGTAAAAGACTTGCCACAACCATTCCCAGAAATAATTGAATAATATATTTCTTATACGGCTTGAGATAATTAAGAAGAAAGCCAAAACTATTCTTTTTCTCCCCTTTCTCGTCTTCAATGGAGTAAAAATCCGGAGAAGGCTCCAATAATAGAACCACCCCAATTTCAGCACCTTTTTCCTTATCACTCAACCAACCATCTAAAAATTCTTTTTTAGAGTATTTTATAAGGCCATGACCAGGATCTGCCACCAACACCTTATCCCTTTTAAAACCATATACTACCACAAAATGTCTTTGCCTCCAGTGGGCAATAAAAGGAACAGGTGCCTCTTCCTTTAACTTATCAAAGGGAATTTTGGCTGATAAGGTTCTAAAACCAATCGATTCTGCAGCATCACTAATTCCCAACAAAGAAACCCCTTCTCTACTAATGTAACTTTTTTCCCTTATGCTTTGAAGAGAATAAACCTTACCATAATATTTAGCGATCATCCGAAGACAGGTAGGCCCACAATCCATCGTATCCAATTGCCTGTAAAAAGGAAATGCTCTCATAAATGATTTTATAAAAAATATCTTCTCAATAATAATATGATCAATCCTAAAGTTTAAAAATATACGCCTAAATCAATCGCCTGGATAAACTGACTTAAAATTCAAATTTTTAAAAATTGAATTAAGTAATGTACTTAAAAATATTCACAAAAAAGGAAAATAGAAATTGACCAAACATTTAATTAAAAAACTAAA
>NZ_SMMB01000454.1 GCF_009711365.1 Xanthovirga aplysinae
ATTTTGAATATATTATAGAAAAATATAAAGGAGGGGTACCTCCAGTTATCATTCAAGGTTCATGTTAAAAATTCTTGCCTATGGCTACTTGTGCAATATTTACTCTAGCCGTAAGCTTAAAGGAGCTCTTAAAGAAAGTCCTTATTTTATGTGGCTATCGGGCCTGAGTCGGCCTGACCACAATACTATTAATCGTTTTTCAAGCGAATGACTGAAAGGGGTGCTAACAGAAGCTTTACCCAGGTTGTTTTCCTTCTGGCAGAATCCGGTCATGTAGATTTAAAAGAAGTTTACCACGATGGTACAAAGATAGAGGCCAATGCTAACCGATACTCCTTTGTAGAGGTAAAAGTACTAAAGCCCATAAGGAACGTTTGACCAAACAATTGGAAGAATTATGGGCCTATACGGAAAAAATAGCTAAAGAGGAGCTTAATGAAAAACCATCAGATTTTACTCTGTTAGAAGGTGATAAAGTTGAACAGACTATTGATTAGATCAATTAGGCCCTAAAAGAAAAAGAGGTAGATCAACAAATAAGGCAAAATGTTCGTTATGCTAAAAAGAATTGGCCTGGTAAGCTTAAGCAGTACGCTAAACACGAACATATACTCAATGGTAGAAACAGTTATTCAAAAACTGATCCTGATGCTACTTTTATGCGTTTGAAAGACGACCACATGCAAAACGGGCAATTAAAACCGGCTTATAATTTGCAAATGAGTATACAGAACTAGCTTGTTCATTACTACACCATTCATCCTATCCCAACAGATACTACCCACCTTAATAGAACAATTTGCTACTTTTGGGCATCAATTTGACCAGCTGCCAGACTCCGTGACTGCCTATGCTGATTATGGAATTGAGGAGAATTATGAATATTTACAAACAGAAGTTATAGAACCCTATGTAAAGTATCCTCATTTTCATAAGGAACAGAAAATCAAAGGGAAATTAGAGTTATCTGACCCTTCTACTCTACATTATGATAAAGAAAATGACCGATTATATTGTCCCGCAAGCCAACCTATGGATCGGATAGGAAGTCGTAAACGTAAGACGAGTACCGGATTTGAGCAATACAATACCCTTTATCAAGCTAGAAATTGTGAGCGTTGCCCCTTAAAAGCGGGTTGTCATAAGCAGAAAGTTAACCGAATTGTTGCCCTAAACAGTAAGTTAAATCATTATAAACAAAAGGCTTTGGGGAAATTTATTAAGTGAGCAAGGGATAAAACACAGGAAAAAAAGACCCTGTGAAGTAGAAGCTGTCTTCAGATACCTCAAACAAAACAAAGGGTTTAAATGATTTTGCCCTCGAGGCCATAAAAAAGTTGAAATTGAGACTGGTTTAATGTCCATTGGACATAATTTAGCAAAAATTGCATGCTAAGTAAGGGGATGCTACTAAACTTATTATTCATGTCCTGAAATTAAAAACCTTTATCTTATCTAAAAGTTTCTTTTAAAAAGAGCAAAATATTTAATACAGGCTATTTAGCCTCAAAATAAAGTAATTAAAAAATCATAAGTCTTTAACCTTCTTCCACTCCAAACCATTCAGCCTTTTCTCCAGCTCTTTTTCCAATTGTCTTAAATTCTCGGGAGCATTATCATAATCCTTGACATGCCTTGCATTGGTTTCAGATTTAAAACTGATATAAGTAGTAGGTAAATCAGATTTAAAAGAAGTATA
>NZ_SMMB01000959.1 GCF_009711365.1 Xanthovirga aplysinae
AGCACTATTCCTTCTTTTTCTCCTCCTTTCCATTCCTACATTATGGGCCCAACAAAGGAAGTCCATAAAACATGGAGTGTTAAGGGTAAAATTCACCCCTGAAATGGAAGAGCGAATGGCAAAAAGAAAAGTGCAAAGATCCACTAAAGGGTTTGTCATTAGCGGTCGGGCTAGGATAGATAGTTTAAATGCTCGTTATAAAAACAGAAAAATGAAGCGTGTTTTTCCTTATTCGGAAAAATTCGAAAAAAAACACAAAAAATACGGGCTTCATTTATGGTATGAATTAGAAATCGACAGTACCGTTAATAGCCTTGAGGTCGCCTCACAATATATGGAAAGTGAGGAAGTCCAGTGGGCTGAGCCAGAATACCTGAAAACAAGAAGTGTACTACCCTTTAAAATTGATTTTTCCTCAGGAAAAGAAGTAGGAGAAATAGACGCTACAAATGAGAATCCGCCATTCAATGATCCAAGACTTTTTGAACAATGGAATTATTACAACACAGCCCAAATTCCTAGAAGTATCGAGGGAGCTGATATTAATTTATTTAAAGCTTGGGAGATGCAGACAGGCTCTCCAGAGGTTATTGTACAAATAATGGATGGTGGAATAGACATTACCCATCCCGATTTAATTGACAACCTATGGGTGAATGAAGATGGATTTTCTGGCTACAATTTTTACGAGAATTCCCCCAATATTACTCCTGATGACCATGGAACCCATGTGGCAGGTACTATTGCGGCTGTTAATCATAATGAAATAGGTGTAGCTGGAGTAGCCGGAGGCAGTGGAAGAAATGGCGATGGAGTACGCTTAATGTCTACCCAAATTTTTGAAGGTAACAATACTGCCAATCTCACAGGGTTCCAGAGTGCGTATGTTTATGCGGCCGATAATGGAGCCGTGATTTCCCAAAACAGCTGGAATTATTTAAATCCAGGCGAATATGAACAAGTGGTTTTAGATGCTATTGATTACTTTATTAATGAAGCGGGAGATTACCCTGGAAGCCCAATGAAAGGAGGAATTGTTATCTGTTCTGCAGGTAATGACGATAGCAACCTTCCTTCTTACCCCGCTTACTATGACCGTGTAATTGCAGTAGGTGGGATAGCCCCAGATTACACCAAGGGCTGGTATTCCAATTATGGAGATTGGGTGGATTTGATGGCACCTGGCGGTGAGACTAGTGGTGGTGACCAAGCCCGAGGGATACTAAGTACCATTTCAAGAGGAGAATACGCCTGGATGCAAGGAACATCCATGGCAGCACCACATGTTTCAGGAATTGCAGCTCTATTGGTGTCTGAATTTGGTGGTCCTGATTTTACTGCTGAAGATTTGAAAGCTATCCTTTTAAGCTCTGCTCACAACATCGATTCTTTTAACCCTGAATTTAGAGGACAATTAGGGCATGGTCTGATAGATGCCTGGGCTGCTTTGAATAATTACAGCCCACCCCAATTTGTTACTACCCCTTCTGCTGATCAAATGATTGGTAAAGAAGGCCTGCCCCTCGAACTTTTCTTTAAAGCAGAGGTAGAAGGTATTGAAGATAACAGAATACGGTATAGTCTAGAGGAAACCAATGACTATTATTCTTTAAATGTTGACAACGATAATCTTCTCACCCTGAAATTCACACCGCCTGTTGGACACTTAGGAACTTATAATTTTACTTTAAAAGCCACTGCAACTAATGGTTTGTCAACAAAATATAGATTTGAGATTGAAATACTTCAAAACCTACCGGGTTTTGAGGTTTCTGAATTAGCACGAATTTTCCCCAATCCCAATAATGGAAAATTTACTTTGGAATGGCATGAAGAAATACAAGGAGATATAGCAATAAAAGTAAGAAATCATATGGGCAATGTGATAGAGGATCTCTCAACTACTCCTATTTCCAACAGAAAAGCTATAAACCTGGACCTTTACCAATTACCGGCAGGAATTTACCTTTTAGAAATTACCACCGAAGACAAACAATTTGCGATAAAGCGAATGGTAAAGATTTAAAAAATGTAAATAAAGCATTTAAATAAGTATTATTAGCAAAGATGTATATCTTCCTCCATTTCAACTGATAGAGGAGGTAATCAAATAATGTATTTTACTAACTTTTAGAGGAAGAAGAGCTTTTACACTTTTACAAATATATTCTCAGAGAAGGCTTTCTTATCTTTTCTTTACTTTATTGCTAAAAGATAATGTTAGTTTATTTTTCAAAAAGCATTAAAACATGGAAACAACATTAGTAACTGGTGCCACCGGTTTAATTGGCTACAATATTGTGGACACTCTTATAAAGCGTGGACGAAAAGTGAGGGTATTACTACGATCCATTGAGAAAGGTAAATTACTATTACCAAATGAATGCGAGTTTGTTCAAGGTGATATTACCGATAAAGCTTCACTAGAAAAAGCGGTCAAGGGTTGTTCCGTGATTTATCATAGCGCAGGTTTTCCTGAACAATGGATGCGTGATCCTAATATATTCCAGGAGGTCAATGTTCAGGGAACCAAAAATATAGCAGAGATAGCACTTCAAGAAAAGGTTAAAAGCTTTATTTACACCAGTACCATAGATGTATTCCAAGGAGAAAGCCTTAAAGAATATGATGAATCTATTATTGACCCAGAACCTAAGGGAACCTATTATGAAAGGTCAAAACAGCAAGCTGACCAAATTGTAGTGGAAGTCATGAAAAAAGGGCTGCCAGCCATTTTTATTCACCCATCAGCTGTCTATGGTCCAGGTCCTGCTTCCTTAACTTCTCCTGGTATTAACCATATGATACAGGATCTATGCAGAGGCAAACTCCCTGCATTATTACCGGGAGGATTTCCTGTAGTTTATGCCCCTGATGTAGGTTTGGGGCATGTTCTAGCCGAAGAGAAGGCCGCAATTGGAGAACGTTACATTTTAAGCGAATCCTATCAAACACTTGAAGAAGTTGCTCAAACTACCCTTGGCCATTACGACAATAGGAAAAGAACACCCATGGTAGTCCCTTTAGCTGCAGCGAAATGTGTATCCTTTTTGGGTGAAAAATTGGCTACTCTCACCAATAGACCTCCTTTGATCCCAAAGGGGCAGCTTCATTTTCTACAATGGAACGCCTACCCCCAAAGTAAAAAAGCCCAACAAGAACTAGACTGGTCTCCTTTACCCTTTAAAGAAGGAATTAAAAATACGATTGATTTCCTAAAAGAAATGAACCAAAACTAGAAAGTAAAAAAACGAAACAAATTTCAAATTCTGGGTTAAAAAAAGAAAGGGGAGCACAAACCTCCCCTTTAGTCTCAATGATATTGTTTATATATTTCTTTATCATTAGCGATCTTCCCCCTATACATCCAGTGAACCATAAAAGAGTAGGCTAAAATTAATATAATACCAATGATCCACCATTTTAGCCCCACTCCAAGACCATAATCTGAGGCAGAAACGTTGTAGATTGTTAAATCAGGATTTATACTGTTTGTACTTGGCAAAAGGGATGGAAAAATACCTGCGAGGGCAGAGGTAAACATTCCAGCAATAAAGATACTGGAACAAAGAAAGGCTGCTAATTCCTTTTCAGCACGTTGAAAAATAACATTCAAAAGAAGTGCAATGATTCCAATAAGGGGAAGAAGCAACAAAAACTTATTTTCCAGGAAATTGGAATAAATATCTGGCTTTACCAGATGCACAAAATAAAAAGACAGTAACATCATCAAAAAAACAATCACTGTAATCTTTCTAATAAATCTTTTAATTTTTGTTTTAAATTGACCTTCTATTTTAAGTATGACCCAATTCCCTCCGTGGATCATCAGTGTAAAAACAGTAATCAATCCAATAAACAAGCTGAACCAATCAATGACCCCTGGGTTTTCCGGATTTACAAAGTCTGTCCATAAAGGAGCGAAGAAAAAATTACTTTCATACAAGGATACCCCATTTTCTACCCCTCCAAGATTGACTCCTCTTAGGACATTCCCAAAAGCAATTCCAAAGATCAAGGCTAGTAATAGGCTGGATAACCCGAATAATTTATCCCATAATGCCTTCCATAAAGAGTTATCCACTTGATTTCTCAGTTCCAGACTTATCCCTCTTCCCATAATTAGCCAAAGCACCATCATTAAAGGGAGGTAAAACCCGCTAAAAAAGGCCGCATACAATTTAGGGAAAGCCATGAATAACAACCCTCCAGAAGCCACCAACCAAACTTCATTCCCGTCCCAAAAAGGACCAATACTTCTTTTTATGAGCATGCTTTCCTGCTCTTCCTTTGCCAAGAATAAATCCAACATTCCTGCACCGAAATCAAAGCCGTCAAGGATAGCATACATCACAAACATAAATGCTAAAATACAAAGCCAAACAATTTCCATAGGATATAAATTTTAGGCTAAATAAATCATTTTTTAAGAGGGTCAGGGCCCTGATTGATTACCCTTCCTACTAAAAACAGAAATAATACCCCCAGCAAAAAGTATAGGCCCACAAAACCCATAAAGGTAAAGAGAACATTTCCAGCCGATACGGTAGGAGAAACACCTTCAGCAGTACGTAATAATTTGTAAACTAGCCAGGGTTGTCTGCCTAGTTCAGCTGTCATCCAGCCAGCAGTATTAGCTATATATGGAAAAGGAATAAGGGCCATCAAAAGCCATAACATCCATCTCTTTTCAAAAAGTTGTTTGCGATAAAGTAAAAACAAACCTATTAAAGATATTACTATGAAAAGTGTACCTAGCCCCACCATGATATGAAATGCATAATAAAGTAAAGGAATATTGGTAGGAATTTCATCTTGAGGATAGGCATCAAGACCTTTCACTTCAGCGTCAAAACGCATATAGGTCATTAAACTCAGCAACTGAGGAATATAAATCGGGTTGTCTATTCGTTTTTGCTCCATATTGGGCTGGCCAATTAAAATAATGCCAGGTCCTTTTTCGGTATGAAACAACCCTTCCATGGCCGCCAAAGTAGCTGGCTGCATTCTTGCCACATTTTTTGCCTGTTGGTCTCCTGTTGGAAAAGCCACCAGCACCGAAGAAACAAATGCTGCAATTAAACCTACCTTTAAAAATAACTTCCCAAATGTTTGGTGTTTCTTGGATAATAAGTAAAAAGCTCCGACTCCTGCCATCACAAAGGAAGAAGTAACTACCGCAGCAATCATATTGTGCAAATATTCCCAAGGAAGCCATGGGTTGGAAAAAAGAGCCGAAAAACTAGTCAACGTAAATTTACCAGTTTCGTCAATAATGTGCCCAACAGGATGCTGCATCCAGGCATGGGTGACAATAATAAAAAAGCCACTGAGCCAAGAACCCACAAAAACAAAGAAACATGCCAACCAATGAACTTTAGGAGACATCTTTTTTTCTCCAAAAAGCATGATCCCAATAAAAGCACTCTCCAGAAAGAAGGAAAAGGTACCCTCCATAGCTAAGGTTTGACCCACAATACTTCCTGTCAATTCTGAAAATTTTGCCCAATTCGTGCCAAACTGGAATTCCATGGGAATGCCCGTTACCACTCCCATCACAAAATTAATAGCAAAAATCTTTATCCAGAATCTAGCCGCCGAGTGGTATCTCTCATCATTTTTCCGTATGGCAATTGACTTGAGTATCACTATTAAAAGGGCCAGCCCCATAGTTAATTGGGGAAATAAATAATGAAAGGAAATTGTGAATGCAAATTGCAAGCGGTCGTATAGAATTGCATCACCCATTTTTCTAAGGCTTTAAAGTCCCAACAGCCTTCTTTCCTTAGGCTGTTATAAAAAATCAACTAGGCACTAGGAAGATATCA
>NZ_SMMB01001033.1 GCF_009711365.1 Xanthovirga aplysinae
GGAAATGTATCGGTTTTTCCTTTTGAAATATTTTTTCTTTTTACTTGAAACCTGTTGTCCCTTGGCATTTTCAGTTATTAAAATTCCGGAAAAAAATATAAGTAAAAAAAAGGCCCACCTTTTCATAGCTGCGTCTTTAGATAGAAATTTCTGGTAAAAGTGCTCTTTAACAGAGTTATTGGTAACGAATTTATGGAATTGAGATCGTTAATAAAAAGAAATTAATTCCTAATATCAAAACCCCAGTTGAGTTTTTCTCTTAATGTCCCCAAATAGTCATTACCATTTATCTTTACCAAATTGGCAAAAAAGGTTTCTTTTTTGACCGACATGCGAAAGGAAGTTTCAACCGTTCGGGAACGGGAATCTAAAGAAATCAGGAAATGCCTGCTTCTTCCTTCCACCTCGAAAGAAATAACACTTGAATCAGAAACGATCAGTGGCCTAATGCTTAAATTATGTGGACTAACAGGAGTAATGATAAAATTATTGGATTGAGGTAAAACAACAGGACCTCCACAACTTAAGGAATAGCCTGTTGACCCGGTAGGTGTGGAAACGATTAAACCATCGGCCCAATAAGAGTTGAGATAATCACCATCGATATAGGTATGGACTACAATCATGGACGATGAATCCTGTTTTAGAATAGTGAATTCATTGAGACCGAAATTCTTTCCTTCAAAAATATCCTTATCGGATGCTAGGTTTATTAATGTTCTTTTTTCGATAGAATAGGATTGAGTAAATAAGGCGTGAATAGCCTCCTTTATTTTGTTTTTGGAAATAGTGGCTAAAAATCCTAGGCGTCCCATGTTTATGCCCAAAACTGGAATTTCTAGTGCACCAATATGGGTAAGGGTTTCTAAAAGAGTGCCATCACCACCTAAACTGAGAAAGAAGTCTACTTTTTTTAAATCCTCTTTTCGGTGGTAAATGGAAAAGGATTCTCCTTTTGTTGAAATATTTCCCAGCATTTGGTGAAACCTTTCAGAAAGAATTAATTCTGCCCCTCTGTTCATTAATTCATTGAAAACTTCATGAATAAAAGGAACTGTTTCTTGCGTAAAGTTTTTCCCGTGAATGGCAATTTTCATTATTGGAATGATTAACGGGTTTAGAGTAGGGTGATGAAAAAGATTAAATATATAAATATTTCATTAGGATACCCAATCGCTCTTTTTCCTTAATTTCCATTGTTGTTTCCTGGAATTTAGCAATAATTTTATATCCAAATCGCTCCAGGGTTGCAATGACAGAGGAGAGGTCTGTCATATTTACCTTTAGGGTTAGTTTCACTTTTTGATTGTCAATAGGGTCATTGGTGAGCCCGCTGCTTAAAATCTTGGCTCCATTGGATTCCACCAAACGGCTAATTTCGGCTAAAGAGTAGTCAATTTGTTTTAAAGATAAAACAATTATTCCTCCAGGGCTTTGAACAGCTGCCGTTTGTGCAAAAGCAATAACAGTATCCTGTACCGTGATGGCTCCTTTGTAATTTTGTTCGTTATCTAAAACGGCAACTATTTCCACTCCAGATTGGGAGGCCACCTTCAGGATATCATAAAAATGCTGATGGTCAAAAACAAAGCAATCTTTTTCCGTTAATCTTAAGCTGGAAAGTTGCCCGCCCAGCTTATCACTTTCTAGCAACTCATTTTCGGTTATTAATCCCTGAAATTTCCCCCCCTCAATTACGGGAAGTTGGCTGACACGTAATTCTTCCATCCATTTAATAGCCTTCTGAACAGTGTCTGTTAGCTTTAAAGGGGGGATCATATCATTTATCAACTGTTGGGCGATCATATAGGAGTAGCTTCCAGATATTCTTCTAAAACTTGATTAAACTCTTCAGGTCTTTCCATCATGGGGGCATGACAACATTTGTCAATAAACCTTAATGTGGAGTTGGGAATTAGACGGTGAAATTCGTGGGCTGTATTTGGTGGCGTGATGGTGTCATTAAGTCCCCAAATAAGCAAAGTGGGCTGGTTAATATTTACAATTTCATCAGCCATATTATGTCTTTGGGCAGATTTAGCGGCACCTACAATCCTCATGCATTTTGGAATGCTATTAGTTACTTCAAAAATCTCATCGATATATTCCTTGGTAATTGTAGAAGGGTCATAAAAAGTGTATTCTACTCTTTCCTTAATATATTCGTAGTTTCCCCTTTTTGGGAATGAAGCACCCATAGTATTTTCGTAAAGCCCGGAACTTCCCGTTAGTATCAATCTTTTTACTTTTTCCGGGTTTTTTAAGGTGAAAATTAATGCAATATGGCCACCCAACGAGTTTCCCATTAAAGACAAATCGTTTAATCCTTTATATTCAATAAACCTTTCCAGAAAGTTGTTTAGTTCGGTTAAGGAATCTTTTCGAAGTGGCAATTCATATATAGGTAGGAAGGGAATAATTACCCTATATCTGTTGGATAATCCTTCCACAACGGAGTTCCAATTACTTAAGGCACCAAATAATCCATGAAGCAAGAGAATGACCTCTCCTTTGCCTTCATCAATAAACCTAAAGTCGTTCTCCTCTTTAATTTCTAATGCCATTTTTATGTGATAATTTTAAAAAAACAAGAATGTGAAAAAACATAAAGTATAGCTATGTTCTTTTCTTAATTGGCTAATTGGTGAGCGTTTACCCAATTTTGAAGCATTTTAAAACCTTCCTGGCTAAGCCAGGCCTCAGGGTGAAATTGAAGCCCTGTAATGGGAAGCTTTTTGTGCTGAATAGCCATAATTTCATTTTTTTCTGTTTGTGCAATAATTTGTAAGCAAGCGGGTATATTATCCAGGATCAATGAATGGTATCGAACTACTTCACATTTCTTTATATCATTAAAAATTGCTGCTTTTTTACAGTGAATAGTCGAGATTTTACCATGCATAGGTTTCTCCGCTTTGACTAAATCAGCACCAAAAAACTCTCCAATAGCTTGATGTCCCAGGCAAATACCTAATATAGGTAGCCTCCTAGAGTAATAAGCTAACATTTGCATGAGGCAGCCTGCTTTTTCTGGGCTTTCAGGACCAGGTGATAAAACCACTCCTTTATAATCAAAACTTATGAGTTCTTCAAAATTAATGTTATTTCTGAATAATTTACTTTCAACCCCCAGCTGATTAAAGTAATCAACTAGGTTATAGGTGAAAGAATCAAAATTATCTAAAATTAATATCATGGCTTAGCCCTACCCAGCAAATCACTTACCATTTCTATCATCCCTTTTGCATAAGGCAATAAACCTTCTAGTTTTTTAACGGTTAAAGGGGCAAAATCTGCAATAAATGGATAAATTATGGTATTCTCCTGAAGATTTTTTGGGATTAGTATTCCCACGGAGGCGCTAACCCATAAAATTAAACTTATCAGGAATGCCCATTTGAAAACTCCTACTAAGGCTCCGGCCAAATTATCCACTTTTCCCAACAAGGTCATGTCCAATACTTTTTTAATGCCTCTTCCTAATAGGTTTATTAATAATAAGGTACCTATGAATAACAATAAAAAAGCAATGTAAGGTAAATAGGTGTTCAACTGCCCAAATTGGCTGATTAGAAATTCTATCCCCACATTCAAAAACCTAATCCCGATAATTATGGCAAGCACAAATGCAATCAAGCCTATAATTTCGAGAAGTAACCCTTTAGAAAAACCTCTATAAGCCCCGAAAAGCAGTGGAATCATTAATATGATATCCAGTGTTTTCATCTTATTTTGTTAACAATTCTTTTACTTTAGAGGCAACCAATTTTCCGTCGGCTTTTCCGGCTAATACCTTGGTGGCTTGCCCCATTACTTTACCCATGTCCTGGGGACCATTGGCTCCTACTGATTCTATAATTTTCTGAAGCTCAATTTGAACCTCTTCTTCGGAGAGCTGTTTGGGAAGGTAACGGCTGATTACTTCTAATTCAGTCAATTCTTTTGCAGCAAGGTCTTCTCTACCTTGTTGTTGAAAAAGGTCAGCGGATTCTTTTCTTTGTTTGGCTTCCTTCATGAGAATCTTCATCTCAGCCTCATCACTTACTTCCTCTCCTGAGCCTTTTTCCGTCTGTGCCAATAAAATTTTTGCTTTAATGGCTCTTAATGCCCTTAAGTCCTCTTTTTTTTTGGCCAGCATGGCCTTTTTTATATCGGAATCAATTTGTTGTTTCAGTGTCATTGCCTGTAGTTTTAAGTCGCAGATTCACTAACTTGCATACAAAGTTATCAATAAAAGGGAAAAGTAATGACTAAATTAAGTGTAAATATTAACAAGATTGCTACCCTAAGGAATGCAAGAGGAGGGAATAATCCTGATGTTGTTCAAACAGCAATTGATTGTGAATGCTTTGGTGCTGAAGGGATTACGGTTCATCCTCGTCCTGATGAACGACATATTCGTTATGCTGATGTATTGGAACTAAAGAAGGTGCTTAACACAGAATTTAATATTGAAGGATACCCCGATAATCGATATATGGAGATCATTTCTAAAGTTAAGCCTGCACAAGCTACCTTAGTTCCAGACCCTCCTGAAGTTCTTACTTCTAATGCCGGGTGGGATACCATAAGGAATCATGATTTTCTTAAGGAGATAATTTTGGAATTGAAAAAATCTGGAAGCCGGGTGTCCATCTTTCTAGAACCAGATCCCAAGCAAGTGGAAGGAGCACTTAAAGTGGGAGCGGATCGTATTGAGTTATATACGGAAAGTTATGCTACAAAATATACTCAGAATAGAGCAAAAGCCATTGCCCCTTACTTGGAAACTGCTAAGGTGGCAAAAGAAGCTGGATTAGGTATTAATGCGGGCCACGATTTGGACTTGAATAATCTCGGGTATTTAATAGAACAAATTCCATTTCTTGATGAAGTTTCCATTGGTCATGCATTAATTTGCGATGCGTTGTATTATGGGTTGGAAAATACCATCCAACTTTATAGAAGACAGCTGAAATAAATTTAGAATTAAGAAGAGATCATGAAATTATTTTTTAGGGAAGTAGGCGAGGGAAAGCCATTTATTATTTTGCACGGTCTTTTCGGGTCCTCCGATAATTGGTTGAGTATAGGGAAGAGCATTTCAAAGAATTATAAGGTTTTCCTTGTGGATCAAAGAAACCACGGGAATTCGCCAAGATCTGAGGAGTTTAATTATTCGGTAATGGCTGATGATCTGGCCGAATTTATAGATGACCATCAACTGCATGATCCAATAATAATGGGGCACTCCATGGGTGGAAAAACGGCTATGGAATTTGCGAAGAAGTACCCTGAGAAAATTCAAAAACTTATTGTGGCGGATATTGCCCCAAGGCAATATCCTCTACATCATCAATTGATTCTGAAGGGTCTGTCATCTGTTGATTTGGAAGGGATAAAAAGTAGAAAAGAAGCGGATGAGCAATTGGCTAATTATGTGCCCGGAGTTGGGGTGAGACAATTTTTATTAAAAAACCTTAGTCGTAACACAAACGGTTCTTTTGCCTGGAAAATTAATCTGCAGGTGATAAAAAGGGAAATCGCTAATGTGGGTGAATCTTTGGGAAAGGATGTCTTTTTTGATAAGCCGACACTCTTTGTAAGAGGGGCGAAATCGGATTACATTCGTAATGAAGATGAGCTTTTGATCAATAGCATATTTTCACATTACCAATTGGTTACTATACCAGATGCAGGGCATTGGTTGCATGCCGAAAGGCCTGCTGAATTTTTAAAATGCCTTAATGATTTTTTAAGTTAAAAAGCATTACCAGGGAGTTTTTCTAATAATAAATTTGAAAATGTTCGAAACTGAAAAAGGAACACTTTATCTTATACCAACGGTAATTGCCCCTCAGACCAGCTCTTCCGTTATTCCAGCTCAGGTAAGGGAGATCGCCTCTATTCTTGATTATTTTTTAGTGGAAAATGTGCGAACAGCCAGAAGGTATTTAAGTAGCTTAAAAATAGGTCGACCAATTGAGGAATTGCAATTCGAGGTATTGGATAAAAAAACAAATGACCAGGAGGTTTCAAGGTTAATGCAAGCGGTGGTGGAAGGTCGAAATGTGGGAATCATTTCAGAGGCAGGTTGTCCTGGAGTGGCTGACCCGGGAGCTTTGGCTGTTAAATTTGCCCATCAAAATAATATAAGAGTAGTTCCTTTAACCGGCCCTTCTTCAATTTTAATGGCATTAATGGCATCGGGGTTTAATGGCCAATCATTTGCTTTTCATGGATACTTACCTATTGAAAAAAAGGCCCGGGCCCAGGCGATTAAAAACCTGGAAAGACAAGTGAAAAGTCAGCAACAGACTCAGTTATTCATGGATACTCCTTATCGTAATAATGCCTTGTTTAAAGATTTGCTCACTTATTGCTCTTCATCCCTCAAGCTTTGTGTTGCAAAGAATATCACTGGAAGTGATGAAGAAATTAAAACATTTAGTATTGGGCAGTGGAAAAAGAATAAAATTGATCTACATAAGGTTCCAGTAATTTTTGTATTGGGCAATGACTAAGGGAACATGTTGTCAGGATTTTGGTATGTGTGGAGTTTAAGCTTTAAAGGCCTTTTGAAATTATAGGGGAGGATTTCTACTTATTCTTTTCCTGATTTTATAAAAAAATAACCTCCTTAGGGTGTTAGTCGTTTTAAAGTCATATCAAATATTGTAATTTATTCATTCCCTGATATTTTTACTTTATTTTTTATTCAATTAATTTTGAAATCTTTGGTGGTTGTTTCCGATTCCTGCCGGAAGCCCAGCTTCACCGAAATTACCAGTAAAAATATCCCTAGTGAAACTATA
>NZ_SMMB01000640.1 GCF_009711365.1 Xanthovirga aplysinae
TTTATTCCTCTAAATCAAAAATCTATTATTGCAATCTTGTATAATTGTAATATAAAAAGGATAAACATCCTGCTTTAACAATTCCTCCAGGATTCAAAATATGTTTAAAATTTCTTTTTTTACACTAAATAGTATAATAAATTACTTTCAAATCAAAAAAGTACAAATCATCATGAGAAAAGATTTATTAAAAAGCTTACTATGCGTTTTTTGCCTCTTTATAGGCAGCTCTGTAGTAAATGCACAAATTGAAACACCACAACCGAGCCCTGCAAGCACGCTTATCCAAAAAGTTGGATTAGCGGATGTAACCATCAATTATTCCAGACCAGGTGTTAAAGACCGAGTGATTTTTGGAGATTTAGTCCCATTCGATAAAGTCTGGAGAACAGGTGCCAATGCTTCCACTAAAATTTCCTTCACGGAGGAAGTTAAACTAGAAGGAAATACAATCCCTGCAGGAGAATACGCTTTATACACTATTCCTTCAAAATCTGAGTGGACCATCATCATTCATAAAAACACCAGTCATTGGGGAGATTCTGGTTATAAAGCAGAGGAAGATTTAGTACGCTTTAAAGTTAAACCACAAAGAAGCCCTACCCTAATTGAAACTTTCAATTTTAACATTACTGATATTACCAACACAACTGCTATTCTTCAAATGGCATGGGAAAACACTGTCGTAAATATTAAATTAGAAACTGATATCGACAGTCAAATTATGGCTTCCATAGAAAAAAATATCATTAATATGGATCGTAATAATGCCAATTTATATTATCAAGCGGCAAATTATTACCTTACTGCCAATAAAGACATGAATCAAGCTCTGGAATGGATAAACATTGCCTTGGATGCTCGTCCTGATGCTTTTTGGTACGCCCATCTTAAAGCAAAAATTCAAGCACAGAATAAAGATTATAAAAACGCCATAAAATCGGCTGAGCATTCCAAACAACTGGCGGAAAAGGCTAACAATCCAGCTTATGTAAAAATGAACGAGAAGCTTATAGCTGAGTACGAGAAAATGATGTAAAAATACATCTCAGTTCTACTAAAAAAAGCCCGAATCTGTTCACTTTCAGATTCGGGCTTTTTCTTTGCTCTTAAAAAACTCTAAGCAACTAGATTTTTCCAAGTCTGTTGTCCATAAGAAAAAATAAGTACTAAGAAACAGCCCACCACATTGAACCATAAGTATGGCATCACATCGAAGTAATATAAACAAAGCACTACCGCTTCAGCAAATAAAGCAGACCAGAAAACCGCATTAGAACCAATCTTTTTGAAATAAAAGGCTACTATAAAAATCCCCAAAATAGTCCCATAGAACAATGAACCCAGAATATTAACAGCCTGAATAAGATTATCCACCATTGAGGCAAAGGTAGCAAACATAATAGCTAATACCCCCCACCCTACTGTAAACCAGCGAGAAGCATTCAAATAATGTTTCTCGGAAGCTTCTTTTCTAAAAGACCGTTTATATAGGTCGATTACAGTGGTTGAAGCCAAAGCATTCAGCTCAGATGAAGTGGAGGACATTGCTGCAGAAAATATCACAGCTAACAATAAGCCCACTAAACCTTTTGGCAAATAATCCATTACAAAAGTGATAAAAACATAATCAGCATCCCTTGCTTCCGCATTGGGATTGGCTTTTGAAATAATGTCTTTTGCCTCTTGTCTTAACTCAGAAGATTTCTCCTCAATTGCATTAACCTCCATAGCCTTTTGATCTGCTAATGGTTGGTTATTTTGTTGAATAGCGACCACCAATGATTTTACTTCTGCCTCTTTTTTCACGAAAAGAGTTTCAAACTCTTGTTCAACAGCTTTAAACTCATTGGCATATTCCGTTTCATAAACCTTTGCCGACTCCGCTTTATTAAAAAAGACAGGGGGTTGATAGAATTGATAGAATACAAAGACCATAGCACCGACTAAAAGAATAAAAAACTGTAGAGGCACCTTCATCAATCCATTAAACAGTAGACCCAATCGACTTTCAGTAATAGATCTTCCTGACAAGTACCGTTGTACTTGTGATTGATCCGTTCCAAAATAGGACATGGCCAAAAAGAAACCTCCTAGAAGCCCAGTCCAAATATTATAGCGGTTTTCCCAATCAAATGAAAAATCGATTACATTCATTTTCCCCATTTTTCCAGCCACGTGCAAAGCATCAGAAAAGCCAACACCAGAAGGTAAAAGGTATATAATCATTCCAAAGGCAACAATCATTCCCAGCATAATCACCACCATTTGATGCTTTTGAGTCTGACTAACTGCTTTAGTACCGCCGGACACCGTATACAAAATCACCAAAAAACCAATCAATAAATTAGCCATAAACAAATCCATCCCTAGAACAGTAGAAAGGATTATCGCTGGGGCATAAATGGTAATTCCAGCGGCTAACCCCCTTTGGACCAAGAAAAGAAATGCAGCAAGAGTCCGAGTCTTTAAATCAAACCGACTTTCCAAATACTCGTATGCGGTATAAACTTTTAATCTATAGTATAGAGGAATTACTGTAATAGAAAGCACGACCATGGCTAAGGGTAAGCCAAAATAAAACTGAACAAAACGCATTCCGTCCGAAAATGCTTGCCCTGGAGTAGAAAGAAAGGTAATAGCACTAGCTTGAGTCGCCATAATGGACAAACCAATTGTCCACCATTTCATGTCATTATTTCCCTTTAGATAGCTTTCAATATTTTTACTTCCTCTTGTTTTCCATATGCCATAAGCCACAATAAAAAACAAAGTACCTAGTAGTACAGTCCAGTCTAATATACTCATGAAAAATATGATGTAAAGAGGTAAAAAATAACTATGAGAAATAAAAGGTTTCCAATCAGTAGCACATATAAATTGCTCCAGGAACCAAGAATTGGAGGTTTCTCTTCCAGTTTTTCTTGCTTTTCTTTTTCAAGAACAGGCTCGTTCATTCGT
>NZ_SMMB01000256.1 GCF_009711365.1 Xanthovirga aplysinae
CACGGTTTCGCTAAGTTTAGAAGAAATACCAATGGGGGAAGTAATTACATAACCATTTATGGCGACGATTCCACTGCCAATTACATTGAATCGAATGATGACGTTAATAATCATAAAAATCTGGTTATTAGGGCTGTTTCACGACCTGATGTGAGTTCTGGCTGGGGTAGGAACATTTATTTAGAAACCGGTAAACCCGATGACCTTAAAAAAGTAGTTTCCGTTATTGCAGAAACACAGAGAGTAGGTATAAATGAAACTAATCCAACTGAAGCATTAGATATCAGTGGGAACTTAAAATCCTCAGGTTCAGGAGAGTTTAGTGGCAATCTTTATGTAAATGGAACAGGGATCTATGCAGAAAGGCTATTTGTAGGCCCGGATTCGGATCGCAGTATTAGAACAGGAGGAGATGATGGATTTTCGCTATTACAAGATGATATTGGTCTATCTGGTTTGTATGTCGGCAGTTTAGCCATTGGCCACTCCAACGGCACATTAAGTGGTGCAATGGGAAATTCTAAAAACCTCCTAGTGGCTGGAAATACGGGGTTAGGGACTACCTCTCCAACTGAAAAGCTAGATGTAAATGGTAGAATTAAATCCAATCAGTCCATTGATGTCACTGGTTTACTGAATCCTTCCTCGGGTACTAGTATGAACATGGCCTACAGTACCGAGGACTATGGTTTGCTTCGCGCCCGAGACTGGGAAAGCGATGAATGGAAACCTATTCAATATCAAGCTGCAGAACATATATTCTCAGAGGGGGATGTAAAAATAGATAGAAGTCTACAATTAAATGGAAACTTATTATCTACCGGAACTGGTGGATTTAAGCAAATGAAGATTACCCCAGGAGATAATCAAGATTCCTTTAAC
>NZ_SMMB01000341.1 GCF_009711365.1 Xanthovirga aplysinae
CAGTACCTCCTTATCACTGTTTTTAAAAATTAGGTTTAAAGGGAATTAGCCGTGAAAATTATCAAGAAAAGCTATTTTTTCACGGCTGTTCCTTTTCGAAATCGAATAATATAGACCTACCTCTCTCTCCCTCCAACTTAACTAAATTAAAAGCCCGCATATTCCTATACTTTTTAGCAACTAATTAATAGACAATATTACGAAGGATTTCAGGTGGTTCTTCTGGCCTTCTATTTTAGCAAAAAATTAATTGAAAAAGAATGTTGAGTAACTAACCCAATTACTTCCTAATTCTGTTCATGTGGAAGTATTAAAGATGGTTCTTTTCTTTAGGGTACGCGCCTTATTTCATCATTCAGTTTCACCATTATAAATGCATATTCTGCTAATTCATCACAAAAATTTTACTGTCCCTGGTTATAGCGTTATTTTCCTCTTTTCAAAAGACTAAAACAATTTTACTTTGAAAAGAATCTCTTACTATTTTTTGGCTTTAGGAATTTTAATATTTAGTTTCTCATGTACGCAAGAAGAGATCAATCCTTATTTACCACCCTAGTTAGGTGAGACATTTGGTACCCTATCCTGTGCAGAAATAAAAGGGGCTAATTCAGCTTATCCCAACGCAACTGACATTTACACCGTTTGCACAGACCTATCTACCCCAGGCATTCAATGGGGAGTTACTAGTTATGGAAGCTCGGTTACAATTAATTTCCAAGATGTTTTTAATGGAGGTCAAATATTGGTTTCATGTACTTCTAATGTACAAACTAATACAGACCTCTTTGATATTCCAAAGGACGGTTGCATTAAACCTCCTGTTTGTGGAATAAATGTTAGCAGGGTTCAAGAATTGAATGGGTTAGAGCAAGATGAAGTAGGTTTTCATGCACCTAACACTTTAAGTACAGGTTGGGAAATCACTGATATCTTTTTCGATCTTACCTACGAGAATGGAGGTGTCGGTAGTTTTAATGGTTATATCAATAACTTTGGCCATACACAAATTAATTCCTGTGGACTGCACCAATCCAGTAGTAAGTGCTAAGGTATTGTTGTTTGCACGAATCTCAACGGAGAAAACTATAACATGTTCTGATGAGGTAAGCACCCGTTTTTCACCATACGTCTGTAGATCTGGAGATATTTTTTAGAACTAAAGGGCAATAAAGTCTTTTTTT
>NZ_SMMB01000776.1 GCF_009711365.1 Xanthovirga aplysinae
TTTTGGATTAATTTGAGGGGTTGTGTTTCAGTGGATGAAGTGCTAAGAGGGTATTTTTATTGAACTTTAAGTAATATATTGTCATATTTTCCCTTGGAATTACTTACTTGCTAATATAAATTTTTTTATATAGTAAATTGAATTTTGCTTGAAAATTAACCCTAAAAAAATTGGATTATTCTTACATTTAGTCTTCGACTCAAAAAGCCTGCCTCTAAGGAATTATAATATTGGTGGTTGACATGATCTCATCACTAAATCAAGGGATTTTAGGAAGCCTCCAAGATGTAGAGGCAGAATAAAATTGTGTCGATAACCTTTGTCAATTAAAGGGAGCTTACAAAAAAACTAAAAATCACCCTTCCGAATTAGTTGGAGAGCATCTAAGCGGATTCGGGCATTTCGAATGAGGGAGGCAAGCGTTCTCTGCTCTTCGAGGGCCATCCGAATTTCTTCCGGTCGAATGTGCTTGTTCTTTTTACTTAGAGATTCAAGTCGACTGATTTCGTGGTCCAAGGTGAGATTCATTCGTTGGAGGCCATTTGAAATTTCTATCTCCCCAAATGCTTCAGCGATTTTTGTGGCGGCTGTGATCATATTCGGAAGAAGGGTTTCCATTAAGGTTTCATTCTGGATCAAGTCGTTCACTTGTCCAGGTATCAACTGACGATCTATTAATTCAACCGGATATAAATCTGTTACATCATGACCGTTATGATCTACCACTATTCTCAAAGGAGTATTGGGAAGGAAACGGTCTACCTGTTGGCTTTGTTTGCCCCCAGTTTCAAGGACAAAGAGCAGCTCAATAAGGATGGCAGGGGTTTCTCCTCCTGGAAGCACTCCGAAACTGGCGCCTCCTGTTCCCAAACTTAATACCATATCTATTGCACCCGTTACCATCGGATGATCCCAACTGAGGAAACTAACATCTTCCCTGCTAAGCGCCCGTTTTCGATCGAATGTGATTGCACTACCCTTATCAGGAATAGATGGAAATACCTCGGTATCTGTCTTGGAAGGGTGCAATAAATAAGTACGAGGAGCTAGGTCTTCCATTTCAACACCAAAATGTTCAAAGACCCTGGTCATATAGCTTTCTAGGCCCCTGTCGAGGTCTTCTTCCCTGATCTTTTTTACCAATTGTTCGGCAATTTTTGGACGAAAGGAATTCATTTCGAGTAATCGATCCCGCCCATTGGTAAGGGTTGCTTTGAGTTTTTGATGAAAAACAGCCGTGTCAGCAATCAATGATTCCACTTGGTTTCCTGCTTTTGGTGATGAGAATGTTAAGGAGGTATTCAACATCCGGTCATTAAAAATTTGCGCAATTTTATTTCCTCCCTCAAGGTTTTCGGTTAAGGCATTTAAGCCTTTGTGAAACCACTTTACAAGCACTTCCTGAGGGCTTCCAATGAGGTAGGGAACATGAATCTGTATCTCTTCTGACTGACCGATCCGGTCGAGGCGCCCGATGCGCTGTTCTAACAATTCCGGATGAAATGGCAAGTCGAATAGTACAAGGTGATGTGCGAATTGGAAGTTTCTCCCTTCGCTTCCTATTTCAGAACATAGGAGTAATCTGGCGCCACCTGATTCCGAGAACCAAGCAGCATTCCGATCTCGTTGTACAATAGTGAGATCCTCATGAAAAACACCTACTTTAAGATGGGTGCGTTTGCGTAATGCCTTTTCCAATGCGAGCACCTTTTCTTTACTCTTGCAAATGAGCAACACTTTTGCAGGGCGAAGATCCTCCATTAGCTGAACAAGCCAGTCAACCCTTGGGTCATTTGTAAAACAAAATTGTGGCCGAGTGGAAGCTTCTGGCGAAGTTTCCATATCCCTTAAAAACTCCTTTGTCAAGCGCTCAATCCATAGGCCATGTTCATCTTTTGCTTTAATGGGAATCAGGTGGGCTTTTCGGTTTGGGAAGCCACTTATCGCTGATCGGGTATTACGAAATATCACTCGCCCAGGTCCATGTTGGTCAAGCAGGTCCTCGATGAAGTTATGTCGTGCTGATGCTCCCCCTTCAGCCAAAAGGTCCATTCTTTCCTTTCCAAAAAGTAATGCCAAAAATTTCATATCCTTGGGATGAAGGGTTTTCCCTAAAGACAGGCGGTCAACAATTTTAGCGATCTCTTTATAACCTTGTGATTCCTTTTTAAAGTCTTCAAAATCCGTATATCTGTCCGGGTCCAGTAATCGAAGCCGTGCGAAGTGACTTTCTAAACCCAACTGCTCAGGGGTAGCAGTCAAGAGCAATAATCCTTTGGCTACTTTACTCAATAACTCTACTACAGCGTATTCCCGGCTCACTTTGTCAACAAACCATTCCAGATGGTGTGCTTCATCCACTACAAGCATATCCCAACCAGCTGATAGGGCCTGCCGGGCCCGAATTTCTGAACCTGCCAAAAATGAAGTACTACAAATGATGAGTTGATCGTCCAAGAAGGGGTTGCCATTCGGTGCGCTGTCATCAATTGCGGTGCAACGTTCTTCATCAAAAATGTGAAGCCAAAGATTAAATCGCCTTAGCATTTCGACAAACCATTGGTGAACAAGAGAGTCGGGAACCAGAATCAACACTCTGGAAATCCGCCCATTCAAAAGTAAACGATGCAGAATTAAGCAAGCCTCTATGGTTTTTCCAAGGCCTACTTGGTCTGAAAGCAGGACGCGAGGAGCATATCGACTACTCACCTCATGTGCGATATAAAGTTGGTGAGGGATGAGGTCTATACGGCCACCCACAAATCCATTTACAGGGGAAATTCTCCTGCTATGGTCATGTTGAAGAGTCTTCCTGCGTAAAGAAAAAAGTTCCGGTGTGTCCACATCTCCCATGGAAAGCCGGTCCTCCACTCCATGCTTGTCTGACACTTCCCCAAGGTCTGCCTCTGACAACTCCTTGTCCTGTCCAAAATAAATGAATAAGTTGCCTTTTTCTTCTACATGTTCAATGACTAAGGGGCACTTTTTGATATCTATAATTGTATCCCCAGGCTTGAAACGCACTCTGCGGAGGGGGGCATTTTCTATCGCATACTGTCTAACCTCTCCGGATATGGGAAAATGTAGCTGTACACGACCTTTACTTACTTCCGTAACGATCCCTACCCCCAGTTCCGGCTCTCCTTCACTAGTCCATCTTTGATCAAGAAAGAAGATTCCCATATAGCTTTTCCTATTAGACTAAGTATGAGTCATATTGAAATTTAGAATGACTCATGTTTTTTTAAAATAACAAGGCCTTCTGTTTTGGAGGTGAAAACCCAAAATAGAAGATTTGTATTAATCGCAGCAAGAAAATGAAAGTAGGCGAGACAACAAAACCTTGCGTTAGATTTGAGACAATTAATAATTATATAGTAGTACAAAATAAGAAGGTGGGGATCCCTCTTCAGCTAAGCCAGTCATTTCTGAACATTGATTTATAAATCCAAAAAATAGCTGTGTTTAGTGTTTATCTCTGGAATAAGCAGGAAGATTTTACTGTTATGCGAATGGGACTTTGAGTTCTGATTTCAGTGCTTTGACGGTTGGGGTTTTTCTGCAAAAGGTTGTGGAAGGAAGAACCAAAAAGTAGTAGAAACCGTAGGTGGCCCGATTTAAAGTACAGTGCATAAGCCGGACACTTGCGTTAGAGTAAATTTAAATTTTCTATTGGCTGCAAATGGTTTTTGAAAAGTCTGATTTTCGCTTCAAAACAAAATATTTAAACAAGCTCTTAGTAGGGGGAATTAAGGAAAGCAAATACTTTCAATTCTAATAGAATTTTAAATCAGCTCTTTTCTAAGAATAAAAGCTCATACAATAAGTGAAAAAAATATCTATAAATTTTATTTAAATAAATATTTACCTTAATATTATAT
>NZ_SMMB01001072.1 GCF_009711365.1 Xanthovirga aplysinae
AAACATTAGCCTCCATTTCATCCAATTCTGCTACGTAAGGTAAACCTTTAATTTTCTTCCTAAAATTTCTATTATCGATCTTTACCTCATATAATTCCTCATAAAACTTCTGAAGTTGGTTCAGTGGAAACTTTTTAGGAAGTAAGTGAAAGACAAGGTGTTTAGTTTTAATCGATTCTTTAATTCTTTCTATAGCATCATTTACCTTTTTTTGATGATCAAAGGGTAATTCGGGTATATCCTTATAGTTAACCCATTGAAATAAATGTGAACTTTTAGACGAAGGTTTAAACTCTTCAAATTTTATCAGGGCATAATATGCAATAGAAGCTATCCTTTCCTGAGGAGAAGAATCGGTTAAACTGTACGCTTTCAATTGTTCCAGATAAACATTAGATACACCAGTTTCCAACCATAGTTTATTTTTTGCAGTATCTATAAACTCCTCTGTTTTATTTACAAAGCCTCCTGGTAAAGCCCACCTCCCTTTTTCTGGTTCATTTAACCTTTTGATAAGTAATATTTTCAATTGATTGTTGGCATGATCATAAGCCAGTATAACACAATCCACAGCTATCTTAAAAAGCATAATTGACTTTACGTATTTTTTACGTTAACTTTAAACTTTCAACAAGTAAAACTAATTAAAATGACTACAAAAACACTCCCAAAAAGAGCTATTCTATTTGATCATGATGGTTCTGCAGATGATTTTCTCTCACTAGTTCTACTGCTCACTATGAAGGAGATTAACCTTTTGGGAATTTCCATTACTCCGGCTGATTGTTTTTTAGAGGATGCTATTAGCACAACCCTTAAAATTTTATCAATTGCCAAGAAAAAAGAAATAGAAATAAGTACAGGAAGATTCCATGGCATAAATGCATTCCCAGTAGAATGGAGGGCCAAACCCAAAATATTAAATGCCTTACCTGATTTGGTTACCATTGACACTCCATTTGCGGTGGATCAATTTAAAGAAAGTACAGAAATGTTTGCTCAAAGGATATTAACTTCAAAAGAACCTGTATCGATTTTAATGACAGGCCCCTGTACTAATCTCGTTCATGCCTTGGATAAAACACCTGCCATAAAAGAAAAAATTGAAGAAATAGTCTGGATGGGAGGTGCGGTAGATGTAGAAGGAAATGTAAAGACATACAATCATGCTGGAACAGCTGAATGGAATGTATATTGGGACCCAATAGCCTCAAACAAATTACTTCAACACAAACTTCCCCTCACCATCATTCCATTGGATGCTTGCAATCAAGTCCCTGTATCCATTGAATTTCTAAAACAACTCTCTTCACAGTCAGAATATTTATATTCAAGACTAGCTGGACAGTTTTGGGCAACTACCATTGATACCATTCCCTCTTATGAGTATATTTATTTCATGTGGGATGTATTAGCAACCAGTTACCTGGATATACCTGAAGCCTTTGTCACAGAAGAAATGGAGCTAAATGTACACCCAACGGGGCCCAACTCTGGTAATACGGAAAGAAAAAAAGGAACTGATCAGTGGGTTAAAGTTGCCAAGAGTGTCAACAAAAGCTATTTCTATGATTATTTATTAAAACAATTCAAATACACCCCATAATTTCAAGGTGGTGCTATAATTTCTCAACTATTGAAGAATAACCTGAAATCAATTTTTAAAGCAACTAACTTATTAACATTGCCAATTCTCCTTAATTAATAAATAATCCAATTTAAAGCTTAGACCAGAAATTAAATATGAGACTAAAATTTTCCCATATTCTTTGGCTGGCATCTACCGCCCTGATTATCTGGCTCATTAAGAAAAAAAAGAAAGGGGCGGAGCTCCCCTTATTAGAAACCGTAGAAAAGGTAGATTTGGACAAATACGCCGGACAATGGTTTGAGATTGCTTCATTTCCCACTCGATTTCAAAAAGGCTGTAGTTGTACATCGGCCACTTATATACCGAGGAAAAATTTTATAGAAGTCTACAACCAATGCTTCTTACGTCATAAAGACAAGTGGAAAAACATTAAAGGAAAAGCTTACCCTGTTAAGGGAAGTGGCAACGGCAAGTTAAAGGTACAATTCTTTTGGCCTTTCCGGGGCGATTACTGGATAATAGCCCTGGACAAGAATTACTCCTGGGTGGCAGTGAGTGAACCTCGACGAAAATACCTTTGGATTCTTTCCCGTACAAAAACCATGGAGGAAAACACCTTCCAAGACATTATAGAAAGGTTGAAAGAGAAACATTTCAAGCTAGATCGCCTGCAGCGTACCTCTCTCAACTGTCCCAAAGTGTAAACACCTACTAACGCAATACCACAATCCCCCCCCTCTGCTCTTGCTTTCCGGCTTCTGGATTTCCTCTTTCGGAATACCGTATCAAATAAGCATATGTTCCGACAGGTACAAGTTTCCCTTTAAACTTCCCATCCCACACAAAATTAGGATTGTTGGTTTCAAAAACCGGTTCTCCCCATCGATTGAAAATAAAAAACTCAAAATCTTCTACCACAGCTGTGTTAACCTCAATTCTATACCCATCATTAATTCCATTGCCATTAGGGGTAAAAGCATTGGGTACGAATACCAAGGCTTCACAGCGTTCATCCACTCGAAAACGATAAGTAGCCGTACATTCCCCGTCCGTAAGAATAACCTGATAAGGACCTGGAATGGTAAGTGCTAAAGTTGGGTTGTTTCTAACTTGCCCATTTGGAAGGCTCCATTCGTAGGAATCATATTGTCCGGGATCTAATTCTACCCATCCTGTATCATCGCTTGGGCAGTAAAAATAAAGAGGTTGAATTTCAGTACTTGGAAGTTTTGGGAATACTTCCTCTACCAGTATTTCTTCAATCCCCTGACATCCTGTACTTCCATCCAAGGCTCTAACGGTATAGTTTCCCTTCTGATTCACTGACAACTCCTCTCCAAAACCCAACACATTTCCCTCAGAATCGATCCATTGATAAGTTACATTATTAGAAGATGAGGAAGAGGCAATTAAGGTGGTTGGAGTAATTATATTGCCATCTACACAAAGGGGACCGTCCTGCATAATATCTAGTTCAAAATTTTCTTCTAAAATTTCTATACTTTTTTCAGAAGGACAATAATCAGGTGCATTTGTACCAATCATGGTAAAAGTACCTGGTGCATTAATCACAAAATATCCTTCACCATTTACTTGAACAGGAGCTCCATTTTCATCATTTAACTCAGAAATAGTTCCAGCAATTTCTGTTTCCATGTTTAAAAGGAGAGGTTCCCCACAGAAATAAAGTTGATGGGATGCAACTTGAAAGGATTGACCTTGGTCATAACTTACTTCTATATCAAACGCAACGGAATCTTTTTGCAGAATTTCTTCTTCTACAATCTGTGTACACCCTGCATCGTCCACGACCGTTACCGTATAAATTCCAGAGGAGAGTGAAGAAATTGTAAATGTGTTTCCATTCGGAATAGGAAAAGGACCTTCTGAATTTCCTTCACTATCTTGGTAGGTATAAGTACCACTAGTTATTGTCGGATTTAAAGTTAAATTTATACTTCCATTTAAATCATCACAATCACTACGGTCATGGTCAGCCGTAAGATCAAAGGTGGCATCCTCGTCCTCAATAATAATATTATTTATTTCTTGAGTACACCCATTGGCTTTATCCGTAATAATCACACTGTAAGTACCAGCTGCCAATGCCGTTCTATCTTTATCTGTATTTCCGTCATTCCATTCAAAGGCATAATCTCCCGAACCTGTTGACTGTGGAGTTAATGTGATTTCACCCAAGGAATTTCCACATCCTGGAGAATCCTTTGGGTTATCTTGAAAATTAGGAATAACATTTACCGTAATCATCACGGTATCTTTTGCTATACACCCGAAAGGTTCAGGAGTCTTCACTTCTACAACAACTTCAAATTCACCAGGGCTTGAAGTATCAAAGGACAATGATTGAGAGTTTTCACCGGAAATCTGAACTCCATCTTTAAACCACTCATAAGTAGAAGTAGTATTCGAAGCATCCAGAATTAGTTCTTCCCCCTGACAAATGCTTCTATCCGGCCCCAAGTCTACTTCCGGCCTACCATCGGACACCAAAAATTCTCCCTCGCTGGTACATCCAGTAGTCTCATCTGTAATGGTTACACTAAGTAGTATTTGACCAGAAACGGTGATTTCCCTTTCGGTTTCCCCCGTATTCCATAAGTAAGTCAAATCCGGGGTATCTGGTCCGGCTGCCACTTTAATACTATCTTCCTCACACATAGGATAACCATCTTCATAAGGGACTCCATCCACTAAGAATTGAGGAGGATTTGGGGGCTCAGGAACTGTAAAAGTAGTATCGGCTTCAAAGACAGGATCCAAACAACGATTATAAATTCTCAGATTAACTGAATATTCTCCGGGATTTTCATAAGCATGAATCGGACTTTGTTCTTCAGATGTTGTCCCATCCCCAAAATCCCAGAGGAATTTGTCAATACTCTCATCAGAGGGAGTTGCGGAAAATTGTACAGAATCACCTGAACAAACAGGGCCGGGTACCTCCCAACCTGGTTCATTGAGAGAGTTTCCGTTTTGTTGAATATTATTTGGAAGACCTAAACGAACAGTCCCAGGCACATCCAAATTTCTCGCTCCAAAAGAATTGGTTCTCTGATCATGGGCTGTATTGGGATTAATGGTTAAAAGTCCGGTTGTTAACCCATCAACCGCCCCATAAATAGCTCCGTCCGGCCCAATCTGCAAAGCTCCCAATTGCTGTCCTCCTGAAAAACCATTGACGGACCTCAAATCTTTAGTCCAAATGGAATCAGGATGAAATATCCAATCTGTCAGGGTTGTGTCTAGTTTATATTCATAAATTTTGGAGTTATTCCCATCGTAGGCACTAACAAATAACTTTTCTGAACCAGAAGAAAATTCCACACCGTAAGGCCTATAATTATTATCAGAAGGAAAAAATTTAAAAGGTTCATGAGGCTGTAAAAAGGGAGTCACAACACCAGTCGTGTCAAAATTAAAAACTTCCACAATTTTCTGTCCTGGAATAGCCACTGCAATCTTGGAGGCATCTCGGGACAATTTCATATAACCATTGGCATCTTCCGGGTCTTGTAAAGAATGAACAGAGCCCGCTGAAGATAAAATAGGATTACCTATTCCCTCAGGAGTAATGGGGTAAACCCGGAAGGTACTATTTCCATATTCATGAGTTATTAAGTAAGATGAACCACCCCCTTCAACAGCCACCATTCGCTCAGTACTTTTTTCAAAAAGTGGGATATTTTTTTTAAGTACTGTTCCTAGTCCGTTAAACCCTTTTAAATCAACTATGGAATAACTTAAAAAATAAGCATCTGGATCCGTTGGATTATTTGGTTTCACCTTTTTATTAACAAAAATGTAGAATAAGGTCTCATTATCAGGTACCGGCACTATGGTCACGGATTGAGCAGCCGTCAAATCTCCCCCTATATCCCCATTGCTATTTTCCATTAAATCGTGCTCCCTATGGTAAACATTAATACCATCAGAGTATAGGAGAGGCTCCCCATTGGGATCAGAAAAGACAGCCACCCCTTCAGGAGCATTCATTTTATGAGATTCCAGATTATCCACTACTCTGTCGGGAGGATTAAAATTAAGAGAAGCACTTTGATCTCCAAAATACCAAACATTCCCACTTTGATTTTCCACTCCATAATCCTTCACATTTACACTGGCATACAACTGACAACCCTGAACGTCGGCAATTACCCAATACAATCCCGGTTCCAAAATTTCAATTTCGGGTCCGGTTATCCCCGTATTCCAAGTCCAGTTTGCCTGGGGAGATTGTCCGCCTCCTCCCCCCGAGGAGGATTGTAATTGAGCTTCCAATGTAATGGTTTCCCCTTCGCATTTGGTAGTATCCGAGACCAGATTTATTTCATATTCAAAAGGAGTTATTTGCAAAATTTCATCGTGGTCGTCCTGTTCTGTTCCCCAAAAAGCTGTCAAGTTTACATTTCCTCCTTGCTCCAACTCCACAATTGGACTAAATACATTAGAACTTGAACCGTCAGGAAAAGTCCATTGTACCCGATCGGGAGTTTTGGTAAATTTCGTAGGTACTAACATTACCGGATTATTCTGGCAGGTAGGATTGGGAACAGCTTCAAATTCTATGGAATAAGTTTTATCAATTGCTGGGGAAAAAGATGGAAATTGCTCAGCCTGAAACACATCCCCATTAAATAGGGCAATTTCATATTCATAATCTTGTCCTGCACTTCCAATACTATCCGGATAATTAACCCTACCAAGTAGTATATCCCCATTCTCTTCGTACAAATGATAAATTCTTTGATCTGGCCCTATTTGAAGGCCAAAACTTTCAATTCCAGTGGCTAATTCAGTAGGAGTATTATTAGGAGCAAAAACTTCGTATTGAAGTAATTGATTGCCCGTAGATACATATAATAAACTATCATTGGGAGAAAGAACAGCATCGAACACTGAAGGATTATTAGAGGTGCCTGTTCCAAAAAATTGTTCTGAGCCTCCAAAAGCCCCTGTATTTGGATCAAAATCGGCCAATACTACATTGTCTCCAGCATTACTTGGGGAAATAACTAATTGGTTACTATCTCTGTGGAAGCTAAAATTCTCCGCCTCGTACCCTGAAAGTGGAAGGTTGCTACTTATTAATAAAGTGCTGCCAGCATTGTAATTACTAATCTCATAGGATGAAATATTATTTCCCTCTTGAACAATTAACCAATAAGCGGAATTGGCATCATTTGCAATAACCAACATAGCATTTGTAATTTGGCCAATTCCTCCAGGTTGATTGATATTATTAGGGTTCACTTCTCCCAAAGGAAAGTCAGGATCGTTGGCATTTCCTGGCAGGCTCAAATCAACAACAGTATACGAAAGGGTACCATTTGAATTGGTGAAAATATAATATTGCTTATCCTGTCCAGGAACTGGGGAAATAGCGGTTCCCTGATTGGTATTTAAAGCTCCTCCATTGAGATTTCCATTAAGCATTAACTCTTGAGAAGCATCATAAACACTTATTCCATTGGTAAAGAAAAGCACATCTCCAGTTTCCTGATCGGCAGCTACAGCAGAGCCGTACCTTCCATAAGAATTAATAGAATTAATATCATTCCAGAGGTTAGGTTGCTGGTCAGTCTTCCCAAACTGAAGGGTTTTCACTGGATCATTACCAAAATACCAGTTTAAATCTTGTTTGTTTTGGGAAAATCCAGCATTTAATGTCAAAGAAAGAACCAAAAGGCTAGGAGCCAAACTTTTCAAAATTCCCTTGAAACTATTTCGCATAATTTGGTCGCATAAGGTGTCTTTAATATTGGGAAATTTAAGGAATCATTTCATCAGGTTAGGGGAAAATTATCCACTTAGATATACTCTCTTTATAACT
>NZ_SMMB01000054.1 GCF_009711365.1 Xanthovirga aplysinae
GCTGGTATTGTAAATATGGGATAAGTTATATAGAGCAGGAGGAAATGATGTTGGAACAAGTTATTGAAGTAGACCCCATCACTATTTATCGTTGGGTCTAACTTTATACTCATGAATTTAAGAAAAAGATGAGTTGGTATTTTCAAGGAGGAACGACAGGATCATGGACAATCGATGAGACTTCTATCAAAGTAAAAGGCAAATGGAAATATATATATATTGAGCCGTTGATTCGAAAGGAAGAACGATGG
>NZ_SMMB01000266.1 GCF_009711365.1 Xanthovirga aplysinae
TACCACATATGTGGTATATCTGGTTGTTAGGCATCAAATACCCGCACATAATAGAATGAAGAATTTTGACTTTAAAAAGCGAAATCTATATTCTGGCCCACACTTACTTGGTGTACTATTAATTTTCGCCGGTCTGCTGGCTCTGACAGGTTATTATTTTCTTAAAAATGAAAGCTCTTTGGAAAGAACATTAATGGTAGGGTTAGGAGCTATAATTATTGGCTTGGTCATTGTTACATCATACACAGGCACACTCATTGATTTCAAAGGGAAAAGGGTCAAAGCATACTTTTCTATTTGCAGATACAAGTTCGGTGAATGGGCAACCCTACCAACCATCACCACGGTGAAAGTGATAGCACATCGTTATAGAAGCACCAATACGCCAAACGGGATAAGTCCGACTCTTTCAGGGTATGTTACTGTTTACAGAATTTTTTTATACCCAAAAAACTATGACAAATTTCTCCTCTCCTTCGAGTTTTCAAAAAAAGAACTGGCGCTCCGAAAAGCTGAGGGTATAGCCCAGATGCTAAATGCTAATTTAATAGCCAATCTTTCTAATTAAATTCATAAATATGGAGGTGATGTTGGACTAGTTTGGGCAACCTATTATTTTGGGCAACATTGGTAATACATAATATTAAGGTAATTACCTTCTTGATTATTTAAACTAGAAGGACATCAAAGCAAATATTATCGAAAAAAAAGTAAAAAATTCGAGTGACTAACAATGGCGAGCTGCCATGTTTTGCCTACGCGCGAAAAATTCGGCGTTAAAAGTACAGCAGCCAGCCGGGCCGTTCCCACCATACGGATAGGTGGAAGACTCCAAGCCCTGTGAGTTGGTAATATTTAGACTAGAATCCATCTTTGAGTTCTTCTTGCTTTGGCTGTGAAGGAGATTCGATTTTA
>NZ_SMMB01000447.1 GCF_009711365.1 Xanthovirga aplysinae
GCCACCTATCAGACTTTAACTGAAGAATTTCTACTCCATGTGGAATGCCCAATCGGTTTTGTATTCGCACATCAATAGATCGGAAGGAGACTCCTTCTATTTCCAATGCCTTTAACTCTTCAGGAAGAGTAATATTCCCATTCTTATTTTTTAGGATTGCATAGGTGGTCCATTCTCTGGAGCCTCTTTTGACTAGTAGTGCAATTCTTTTTCCTGGTCTGTACCGGGCCACATGTCCTTGAAGTTGAGCGATAGATAGTGCTTCAAAACCCTCAATCCCTACTATAACATCTCCCTTTCGTATTCCAGCCTGGTCAGCTGCACCCCCTGGTTTCACCTCCAAAATAAGAATCCCCTGACAATTATCTAACCCCTCTTTTTTTGCAAGTGCTGCGTCAACATCTTTTACACGAATGCCCAATAAACCCCTTTTTACCCTTCCAAACTCCAATAAATCCTCTGCTACTTTTTTGACAATGGCAGACGGAACAGCAAATGAATAGCCCGCATAAGATCCTGTTGGAGTTGCAATGGCAGTATTAATTCCAACTAATTCCCCTTTTACATTCACTAAGGCACCTCCGCTATTTCCGGGGTTGATAGCAGCATCGGTTTGAATGAAAGATTCAATTTCCAGACCATCTTGGTTTTGTAAAACATCAATATTACGGGCTATGGCACTAATAATTCCAGCAGTTACCGTGGAAGGTAGGTCAAAGGGGTTTCCTACAGCCAGAACCCATTGTCCTATTTGAAGTTGATCCGAATTAGCAAACTTTAGATAAGGAAAGACCAATCCGGCAATTTTGAGTAAAGCTAGATCAGTGGTAGGATCAACCCCAATAATATTTGCTTGGTACCTTTGGTTATTGGCTAGGGTAATGTTTATTAATTCAGCACCTTCAATTACATGTAGGTTGGTAATCAAATACCCATCTGGAGAGATTAATACTCCTGAACCTGCAACTTTACCTTCTAGTGGATTTTCGTTTTCATCATTAGGTTGTAATTTATCTTTTTCAAAGAAATCCTTAAACCAATTTCCCATGGAGCTGCTATTTTCTCCCTTTTTTAGATTGGAGGGATAGACCGAACGTATGTGTACAACGGCCTGGGTTGCCAATGATGAAGCATGACTAAAATCCAGATGGACTTGTTCAATACGATTACTTTCTTTTTTATCACCTGATAAATTCGATGGAGGATAATTTCTTGGATAGGAATTGGGTTTTGGTTCGATATTTTGAGTGACTATATAATCTCCACCCAAGGCAAGCATTCCTCCTACAAAAGAAGCTATTAGCAGGTTAAGCAGGTACTGTTTTTTATTTATTGATCCCAATTTTCCTTCTCTCTCAAATGCCTAATCAAGATGGGGGTTATTTCCCACCTTTTCTTAAAAAAGATTTATTTGATAAGGATAATTCAATCTTGAAAGAAAAAATTAAAAAGGGGGGCAAATAATCAAGTGAAAGTAATAAAGTGCATAAAGTGGGCTCTGAAAGTGAAAGCTTTCTGGTTTCGCAAGATGGTAGTGTAGGGAGATGGTTTTTAATTAAGAAATAAAATCAGAGATTGAAAGAGGGTATTTTTATGATTTTGAAGTTGAAACAAAATGTTATTGGAAGGTTTGAAAGAAAAGGTAATGCTGAAAAT
>NZ_SMMB01000880.1 GCF_009711365.1 Xanthovirga aplysinae
CAGAACAACACCTTTCTAAAAAAGCTAAAAAGAACATCTCTAAAATCATGGGACATGAAAGTCTGGCTATAGCTAGTACCTGGGCAGATTTCATCAAATCTGACCCTAACTATGATTATTCACATGAATGGCATTATGCCAATATACCCAATGGAGAAAAATATGACCCAAAAAAAGGAGCGGAACATAATGTTGTCAAAGAAATAATAGCATTAAAAAAACAGCTTGAAAACCCTGCCACCACTCTGGAAGAAAAAAAGATTGCCCTTAGGTTTTTGGTCCATCTAGTCGGAGACATTCATCAGCCCATGCATGTAGGACAGCCTGAGGATTTGGGGGGAAATAGAATTGAAATGAAATGGTTTGGAAAAAAGACAAACCTTCACCGCATTTGGGACTCTCAAATAATAGACTCCCAGAAATTAAGTTATACAGAACTGGGAAATAGCATTAATAATGCCACCAAGGTCGAAATAAAACAATGGCAAAGCTCAACTGTAGAACAATGGGCAAACGAATCAAAAGAAATTTGCGATGGCCTCTATGAGACTTCGGATGATGAAATATCAACCTACAAATACATGTACAGATATTATCCTGTTGTCCAAAGTCGATTATTAATGGGAGGAATCAGACTTGCTGGTCTGTTGAATGAAATATTTGGATAAATCTTATTTAAAAAGTACCCCTCAAGAACACAATGTTTACCCAAATAATTACAGAAAGATTGAGGGGTACTTTTTCCTTAGCACTTGAATAAAGATTCTATTTTTAAGCGTAAATAAAATTTTCAAATGGCCTGTTCTGAGCCCATTTTAAGTCTTTTTATTCCAACTTCTGGACAAATAAATATAGGGACTAAAAAATGAATGGAATATTTTTCAATTTACCGACATTACACCTTAAAGAGGTATTGGTTTATGAAATTTTCAATAGCTTAAATTATTGAGAAGCCTGCAATGCAACACTGATAACCAGCCACTTGCACCTTTTCCCCAATACTTACATTGAAGTTCTGAAATATCATTCGACTTGGTTGGGAAGTTAAGACAGACCAATTTACTTCCTGTCCTAATAATTATCTCCTCCCCGGCTATTTTGACCAATTCACCAATAAATTGCCTTCTTTCAAAAGAAGGAAAAATCAATTTCAGGAGGACATTTCAACCTAAATCTCTTTTTCTTGTCCATCCTCATCATGGGTAAAAAAATACCACAAACGTTTTAAATTAATTTTATTAAAATATCACCTCAAAAATTCCCCAATTCAAGGTTTAAATTGTAAAAATGTATCGTTCACGCGTGTGGTTTCCAAAATCAATTCTCTAAATTTACGTTTTCACAATAAATCATTTTTTCATTGGGCATGAATATGCGGCGTGACACTTTTTTTGTAATTGATTTTGATAGCACTTTCACCAAAGTGGAAGGCTTAGATGTTTTGTGTGATATTTCTCTTAGAGGTAAACCGGAAAAAAATGCAGCTTTACGAGAAATTCAAAAAATCACAGACCTAGGGATGGAAGGAAAAATCTCCTTTAGAGAATCCCTTGAAAAAAGACTTCAGCTACTAAAAGCGCATCAATCACACTTGGAAGAACTGACCCAGACGCTTAAAGCTAAAGTCAGTATTTCTTTTGTAAGAAACCGGGATTTCTTTAAAACTTATAAAAATCAAATCTATATTATTTCTAATGGCTTCAAGGAATTTATTCTTCCCATAGTGAAAGAATATGGAGTAAAAGAGGAAAATGTCTTTGCCAACAATTTTATATATGATGAGACCGGAAACATCATCGGTTTCAATCGAGACAATATCCTGTCTCAGGATGGTGGAAAAGTGACGTTATTAAAAGAACTGAAATTGCCTGGGGACGTCTATGTCATCGGGGATGGCTATAATGATTATCAAATTAGAGCTGCTGGCCTTGCCAACAAGTTTTATGCTTTTACAGAAAATATTGTTAGAGAATCCGTTCTTAAAGATGCTGACCATGTAGCACCTAGTTTGGATGAATTTTTATACCTAAATAAAATGAATACTGCACTTTCGTATCCAAAAAACAGAATAAAAGTACTTTTACTTGAAAACATTCACCCTGAAGGGCTTAAAAAACTTCAAGATGAAGGCTACACCGTAGAAGTTCATCCTGCAGGAATGGATGAAGAGGAACTCAGTGAAAGAATAAAAAATGTGTCCATATTAGGGATACGTTCCAAAACTCAATTGACAGTCAAAGTACTGGAAAATGCCAATCGTTTAATTGCAGTAGGTGCATTTTGTATTGGGACTAACCAAATTGACCTGGAGGCTTGCCTGAAAAAAGGGGTGGCTGTATTTAACGCACCTTATAGCAACACTCGTTCGGTAGTAGAATTAGCAATTGGGGAAATTATTATTCTGATGAGAAACCTTGGAGATAAATTCTCGCAGATGCACCATGGGAAATGGGTTAAATCGGCCAAAAACAGCTTCGAGATAAGAGGAAAGAAGTTGGGAATTGTAGGTTATGGAAATATTGGTTCACAACTTTCGGTTTTAGCCGAAGCAATTGGCATGAAAGTTTACTATTATGATAATAATGAGAAGCTGGCTTTGGGTAATGCCACAAAATGTAGCTCATTAGAAGAATTATTGAGAGAGGTAGATGTAATAAGTCTTCATGTTGACGGAAGACCGGAAAATCATAATCTTATTGGAGAACGGGAATTTAAATGGATGAAGGATGGCACCGTATTTTTAAATCTAAGCCGGGGTCATGTTGTCGATATAAATGCTTTGAAACAGGCAATAGAATCTGGGAAGATCGTAGGAGCAGCTATTGATGTGTTTCCTTCAGAACCTAAAAGTAATCAAGAAGAATTCATTTCAGAACTAAGAAATCTTCCAAACGTTTTGCTTAGCCCCCATATTGGGGGAAGTACATTAGAGGCCCAAGAAAACATTGCGGATTTTGTTCCTCAAAAGATTATGGACTACATCAATACAGGAGAAACAACTAATAGTGTTAACTTCCCTAATTTGCAACTCCCAAAATTGGAGAATGCACACCGCCTGATTCATATTCACCAGAATGTTCCTGGTATCTTAGCTAAAATCAACCAGGTATTGGCTAAGCATAAAATTAACATTACAGGTCAATACCTAAAAACTAATGAAACTATAGGTTATGTAATCACAGATATTAACAAAGCCTATAGTAAAGATGTAATCAGTGACCTGAAAAATATTGAGCAAACCATTAAATTCAGAGTACTTTATTAACAGCTTAAAAAATAACATAGGGAAGCCCCCCTATCTTACTACCAATTACATAAAGTAAATATGAAATAGAATAGCCTTTCCAACTCATCAAAAACAAAGTCGGAAAGGCTTTTCTCGTACTCCCCCAAAAGACAAGCTACTCAATCCTATTTTTATTTATCTCTCCACTTTGGTATTTTTTTCCATGTTGGATGACCGTTACTTTGTAGTGTACCGCTTCTGCTTTTACTTTGACTCTGTTCGGAATCTTCCTCAACATAATAATCCCTGGCATAATATTTTGCAGGTTGAAGGTATAGGAACCCTTCTCCATACAGTAAATTAAAAGAATTCGATATTACTTCATTATAGGAAGTAATATTCTCATAATCATAAACATAGATATCATACAGATCATAATCCGAGTATTCGGTTGAAGATCTACTTAAATCCGGCATAGCGGAAGAAAGGACTTCAGGTAGTTGAGGGAATACTCCATTTACTTCTTTGCCCTGTCCAACAACAGACCACCCAATCCCAAGACTACCATTATCTATACTGTAAGAAGCAATATAAAAATCAAAATCTCCAGTAAACTCTATCTCAATACTATTTGGTTCCCCATTTTTAAGGGTTATTTCACTTTCCAATGGAGAAAGACTTGCTGGTAAAGCTCCATAAGACACATTACCATGTATTATTTCCTCTTTCTCATTAAATACCTCAGAATAAGTCACAAAATTTTCAAAGATATCCTTAGGATACTCAAAAGTAGGATTTCCTAATATCTCATCCTCTTCTAAATAATCCAGAAATACGCGATATCGAGAATCATCAAAATAGCCAGAAACCGAAATATAATAATTACCCTCAAAAGGAAAGTCAATGGAATGTGTACTCCCCTCAACTAAATCGGTAAAATCATAATTGTATTCCTCATCACCATTAATATCCTCGAAAAACAAAAACTTCCTGCTTACTCCTGGTTCCTGATAAGTTACTAAAGCATGACTTTCCACTTGACTGTCATAAGGAATCCTTGTCTTTATTGCTTGAGATTCATCATCAACCTCTTCCAATTGACCCCATTTTCCAAATGAACCAAAATACCTAAACCTATCTGAATTATTTAACGCTTCTTCAGGAACATTCGAAAGGGTTAACTGAGCTTCCAGATCCGATGAACTCCAATATTCATCAGCAATCTCTTCCTGAATGTACTCCCCAGGGGAAACATCATTTATGGTTGTTAAATAAAGCCCATCCATCTCAAAAAACAATCCTAGATTTAAAGAAAAAGAATCATCAGTAAATCCCTCTTGCCGAGAAAATTCCACTTGGCCTCCTGCAATAAATTTTTGAGCTTCCGAAATTAGATTTCCTTGTTGATCAGTTAAAAAAGCGACTTGAAGTGAAGGAGTCCAATCATCATTAAAATTGGAAGGAACATTAAATTTTAACAAAGTATTTTGGACCTCGACCTTTAAACTGCTTTTATTACTGTTATCTGCCTGGTCATAGGCGATTACTTCTAATGAATAAATCCCGTCTGTATATTCTGTGGTATTCCAGGTAAATTCATAAGGACTTTCCTTAATTGTGGCTACCTCCTTCCCCTCAATTTTCAACTCTAGGCGATCCAAACCCAAATTATCCATAACATCAAAAGAAATGGTGTATTCTCCCCAAATCTTTTGGTTTTCCTCTATTCCTTTAAATTCAATAGAAGGCAACTCAGTATCTATTGGATCTACTGGATCATCTTTCTTACAACCAAACGCCAAAACTAATAAAA
>NZ_SMMB01000615.1 GCF_009711365.1 Xanthovirga aplysinae
AATTTCCAGTGTTGTTCCGTTTAAAGTAGCGGCTGTAAGGTTTTGTCTATCAGTATTGTCTTTAAATTCGGATAGGTCAATGGAGTTTCCGTTTTCAATGGATAAAGTGTTCTCATTTAAGCTCAAAGTTTGTGCATCCGTATTATCAAGAAATACGGAAAGATCAACAGTATTACCGTTTTCAATAGACAAATTATGGTTTTCCAAAAATAAGTCTTGATTATCTGTATTTGAATTTAGAACCTGCCACAAAATTCCATTATAAGCCCTGAAGGTTGAGTCCGATTTATCAAAAAACAGGTCTCCTAAGCCAGGTGTCTCAGGGGCCTCATCTAATGGATTTAACCGCAGGTGGCCATTGACATGTAATTTCGCTTTAGGGTTCCAGGTGCCAATGCCCACATTGTTTGATTTTAATGTTAACACATTTTCACCTTGAGAAGGGGCAATTCTAAATGGGAGTTGATTGGTTTTTACATCCCTTACAAAAAAATTGATTTCATTTGCGGCAACATCCCAAGCATATGGGCTCCAACCCGATGACCCATCTTGTTCTAATCGCAAAGTTGGAGTATTTCCAAAAACAGTGTGCAGTAATACGGCTGGATTATCTGTACCAATTCCAATAAATTTGCTTTTTGTTACAAGGGCATTTGTTCTTGATCCCGCTAAAATTTTAAAGGGTTGTGTATTTCTAGTTGCATCATCAATTCTAAAATAATTTTTACCCCCATTTTCACTATCATTTATGGTTATACGCCAATCATTGGAGGGATAACCCCCAGCAGTACTCATATCCTGGAAATGTATTCTTAAGTTGTCTTCCTTCATTCTAAAAGTATCAAATCCAAAACTTTCTCCGTTTTCTGTGGCGGTTCCAATTGCTAAACTACCTTGAATATAGGTATCTCCAGTATGGAGTGTGTTTTGAGTATATGCCCTAACTGCCCAAAACATCAAAATTAGAGTGAATATTTTTTTCATTTTCGGTTAGTAATAATGCTCCCTATTAATAAAGATTGCTTGACTTCCTATTCTTGATATTAACCGGCGTCAAATTTTTTTTACAACTTTACAATAGTTAAATGGAAAGGCGGAATGATGGAGGGCTGCAAATGGGGTGCATTATTTTTTAGGTAGGAATTTCTGCTATTTTTATTAAGCTCCATTTTTAGAGAAAAGGGCCATAAAGAGCATGTTTGGCTATTTTTCAAGGGTGCATTTGGTATGCATGCCCGTTTAAAAAAGTTTTGGATTTACTTCCCCTATACGCTTAATGACTTCCACATTCACATAAATTTTTATTTTTTGACTTGCTTTATTTGCCTTAATACCTTCCTGATTATACTTCGATTATTTCCCCTATTGACAATGCCCCATAAACTATTGTCCTATCAATTTTTGATTAAATAATTCAAATTTTGAAAGCAAAAAATTTTGAATTTAGAAATAGGGCTTAATAATTAATTTATAGTTACTGATACTTTGAATTGCCATTAGATAGGTACTGGATTAGCATTGAAATGTTTAAAAAATAGAGGTATTAAAAAACTTGCTTTGCAAGTTGAAAATGAATGGGTTAAAAACCTTCAGGGGCTTTATCGAATTTTTATTCATTGCTGTTTATCATCCTTTCTTTTGGTAGGTGCTTTTTTTCCAGGGGCTTTTTTGGAAACTGATTTTTTCAATCCCGAACGCACATGCAAATCCCTTTGTGGGAAGGGAATTTCAATGCCTTTTTCCTTGAATGCAAGGTCAATTGCTATGCTGAGCTCACTTCTAATGGCCACCCAATGTTCAATTTGATGGGTCCAAACCAACACCCTAAAATCTAAAGAACTGTCTCCAAATCCATTGAAAAATACTAGGGGAGTGGGTTGACGAAGCACTTGTTTATGTTCACTGATGGTATTTTCCAATAATTCTTTGACCATTTGGAGATCGGTACCGTAAGCAACTCCTACTAATATTTCAATCCTCCGTTTCTTATCCGTATGTGTCCAATTTGTTACTTCCTGTGAAATTAAATCCCCATTTGGGACGATAATTTCTGCGCCATCATAGGTGCGAATGATGCTAGAGCGAAAACCAATTTTTTTAACCACCCCCAACTGGCTATTTATTTCAATAATGTCTTCTACTTGAATGGGGCGCTCTGCTGCTAGGATGATTCCCGAAATTAGGTTATTGGCTATATTTTGTAGTCCAAAGCCTATCCCAACCCCAAAAGCTCCTACGAAAATGGAAATTCTATCCAGACCAATTCCGGCTGCGGCCAAAGCCATGAAAACTCCTATGGCGACTAAACAGTAACTGATAACTAAAGAAGCTGTTGCCCTAAGGCCAATGGGTTGTTGGATAAGAACTCCTTCTTCCATGATAAAACGGACAAATCTGGAAATAAGCAAAGAGGCCCAAATGATAAATAAAAAACTCAGTAAATTGCCTAAAGTAATTTCTATAGCCCCAATGGACCAGGAATAGGTCATGAAATCGGAAATTAATTCTAGGAAGGGGACATAAAGGAAGCTTGCTTTCAATAAGTTAACTGCCCAAAGCCATATGATAATCAACTGACTAATTAAAGTGCTTTTATTAATCCATTCTTCTTTATAGTCCCCAAATAGAGGTGTTTTTTGAAAATAATGGTTGTTAAACAGAAGTAACAAGAAATTTTTTATGACGGATGCTAAAGTAAAATAGACTAAACTGATTAAAACAAAATTAAGTAGCACAC
>NZ_SMMB01000647.1 GCF_009711365.1 Xanthovirga aplysinae
CATTAGAGCAAAAATATTAGAGATCTCAGAAACGGTTCAAATCACCGATAGCTTTCGTAAGAGAGAATTTGTAGTGGAATTTGCAGAAAATCCTCAATACCCCGAATATATAAAATTTGAGATGATACAGGATAAATGCGATTTACTAAATAGTTTTTCTGTAGGACAAGAAGTGGAGGTTCATTTCAATTTAAAAGGGCGCAAGTGGACTGATCCTCAAGGGAATGTAAAATATTTTAACTCATTACAAGCATGGAGAGTTCTTGATGGAGCCGCTAGCCAAGGGATGAATGCTACGGCTACCGCTGGAGGTGCAGCTACCCCTCCCCCTTCTCAGGAGCCTGAATGGTTAAACTCTGGTAATGGAGAGGAAGGCGATTTGCCCTTCTAAGCATAAGGTAAATCGAATTTATAGTCAGATAAAATTTCACAAAAAAGCCTCACTTTATTGGGAGGCTTTTTTTGGTTAATTTAAGCTAAAGCGCATAAATTTAATATCCTCACCCTTAGAATGGAATTTCCTTTCAAAATTGGTTTTAATTCCTTTTTGTATATCCAAAAGTTTCGACTCCTCATATAAATTAAAGGTGTAATCTAACAAATCGGCATCCTTTCGGCTATTCAGAACTTCTAATGTATATTCAAAAAGTGGAGTGTTGTCAGTTTTAAAATTAATGATTCCACCAGGTTTTAACACTTTCTTATACAAGTCAAGGTAACGATGATGGGTGAGACGAAGCTTTTCGTCCCGATCTTTTGGTCTAGGATCCGGAAAGGTAATCCAAATCTCACTAACCTCTTCTGGTTCAAAAAATTTATCTAAAAATTGAATTTGAGTTCTAAGGAAAGCAACATTATCAAGATTTTGCTCAATAGCTTGACCTGCTCCCACCCAAATTCTATCTCCTTTTATGTCTACCCCAATAAAATTTTTGTCTTTATGAAGGGGTGCTAAACCTACCGTATATTCTCCTCTTCCACAGCCTAATTCAAGTACAATTTCATTATCATTTTTAAATTGAACGCTGTTCCAATTACCTTTTATTTCTTCGTAAATATCCTTTCCAGGTTCTAAAGTATTTTTTCTTTGCGCATTTTCCTGAAATCGCTGTAACTTTTGCCTCACTGTTTTCCCTGCTTAAAATTAAGAACTATGTATTGAGACCTCAAAAATCCTGATGGCCCTCATATTCAATAAAAATTATTTTTAAAAATACTTTCTTATTTGAGCAAAAAACAAAAAATGATGATTTTCTACCTCAACAAAAAATGCTAATCCTGAAATCTTTTTTTGTTTAGAGATCAAGATTAGCACAAATTTATATATGTTCAATAACTTTTTCCAGTCTAGAGATCCCTTAGAATCTAATTTATGCTACTGAACGTTTAAGTTTTTTACCCTCAACCAAAAGGGAACTGTCCATCAGGTTTCCTGCTTTATTAACAATGGAAAGACAATCATCAGATAAATTATGGAGGGTCAATTTTTTTCCTGCCTTTTGGTATTTCTCCACTAATGAATTAACCGCTTCCAATGCAGAATGATCTGTAAGTTGAGAATTTCTAAAGTCCAAAACCACTTCAGCCGGATCTTCCTTTACATCAAAAAGGGCGTTAAAATCCTGAATAGCACCAAAGAATAAAGGTCCTTCTAAAATATAATGTTTCACCTTTCCTCTCATTTCTGTTCTGAGTTGAACTTTTTTAGCCGTTTTCCAAACAAAAGAAAGTGCCGAAACAATTACTCCTGCAGCTACTGCAATGGCTAGGTCGGTAAAAACCGTAACCACAGAAACCAAAATTAAAACAAAAGCATCTGCTTTTGGAATCTTTCTGATAATTCTAAAACTAGACCATTCAAAAGTTCCTATCACCACCATAAACATTACACCAACCAAGGCCGCTAACGGAATCATTTCTATTAATCCCGAGGCAAAAATGATAAACGAAAGAAGGGCGAGAGCAGCCACAATCCCAGATAATCTTCCTCTACCCCCCGAATTAACATTAATCATACTTTGACCAATCATAGCACAACCACCCATACCACCAAAAAACCCGGTTACGATATTTGCAGTTCCTTGGGCTATACATTCTTGATTACTTTTTCCTCTACTTTCAGTTATTTCATCAACCAAAGTAAGTGTCATTAATGATTCAATAAGACCAATGGCGGCTAAAATAAGTGAATAGGGTAAAATAATTTTAAAGGTTTCAAGATTAAAAGGAACTAATGGAATATGAAATTCCGGCAAACCTCCTGCAAGGCTTTTTCCGGCAAAATCAAAAACCGATCGAGTATTCAATCCTAAAGTAGTAACAAGCAAAGTCACAGTTACAATGGCGACCAAAGAGGACGGGATTTGTCGAGTAAGCTTAGGCAAAAAATGAATAATCGCCATGGTAAGAAGCACTAACCCTCCCATAGTCCAAAGCTCAGACCCTGTCAACCATTCTGAAACTCCTTGTGCATTTATGGTTTTAAACTGACCTAATTGAGCTAAGAAAATTACAATTGCAAGCCCATTAACAAATCCCAACATCACCGGATGTGGAATAAGACGAATAAACTTTCCTAATTTTAAGACACCGGCCAAAACCTGAAATATGCCCATTAAAACTACGGTGGCAAATAAATATTCAACTCCATGATCCTTAACCAAAGCCACCATTACCACAGCTAATGCTCCTGTAGCTCCAGATATCATCCCAGGCCTCCCACCTATTACAGCAGTAATTAACCCTACCATAAAGGCCGCATATAACCCGACCATGGGATCCACACCGGCTACAAAGGAAAAAGCTACAGCTTCAGGAACCAGGGCCAAAGCCACTGTAAGTCCAGATAAAATATCGTCTTTTAAATTTGCTTTCTTTTGCGTGTAGATTTCAAACATAAATTGGAATTTTTTTAAAAGCCGCAAAGTTAACGGAAGTTATTTGTTTCACATATATAGATTGTTAGAATTTTTATTAAATATAGAG
>NZ_SMMB01000835.1 GCF_009711365.1 Xanthovirga aplysinae
CTCTTTTTGAGGGGTAATCGTTCCGCTCCAATTTTCAAGAAGACGGGTCATAAAACGACCATTCCTTAAGGATAATACGTTTTCCGGCAGCCCTGATAAAGTTACCTGTTCTAGTGGATTTCCTTCTGTGTCAACTACCTTGCCTGAAAGGACGTAGGTAACGGGGACTGGAGTCGTGGGAGTAGCCGTAAAGTTTTGCCCGATAAGGTCTTGTTGCAGGCTGTTGATGGGAATGGAAGTAGGAGAAAAACTATATCCTTCTTTTTGAGGGCTGATTGTTCCGTTCCAGTTTTCATCAAGAGTTACCGAATATCTTCCTAACGCATCGGTGGATAGGTTTCCCGGTAGCCCTGATAAAGTTACCTGTGTTATGGGTCTTCTTTCTGTATCAAGTATTTGCCCAGAAAGCGTGTAGGTAACCGGGTCTGCAGTAGCCGTAAAACCTTGCTCAATCAGGTCCTCCTGTAGGTTATTGATGTCTATGGATGCAGGTAAAAAACTATACCCTTCTTTTTGAGGGGTAATTGTTCCGCTCCAGTTTTCCGAAAGGGTAATTGAATAATTTCCCTGAGCATCGGTGGATAGATTTCCTGGCAAACCATTTAAAAGCACCTGTTCTAGGGGATTGCCTTCCGTATCCACTATTTGACCTGAAAAAGTGTAGTATACCCTAGGAAAACCTATAAAATCCTGTCCTTCCAGGTTTTGCTGTAGGTTATTAATGGTAATCAATTGAGGTGAAAAGGTATGTCCCACTTTTTGAGGGACAATCGTACCACTCCAGTTCTCCGGAAGCGTTAGGGAATAATTTCCTTGTTCATCGGTGGATATGTTTTCCGGCAACCCAGTTAAAGTTAACTGTTCTAGCGGACTGCCTTCTGTATCGAGTAACTGACCCGAAAGAGTGAAGGTGGAAGGGGGGGTATAAGTGCCCTCAAAATTCAGTGAGCCCTGATCTGCTTGAAGGTTGCTGATCGTTCGGGAAGTGGGACTAAATACATAGTTGCTTTTCACCGGTGTCAGGGTCCCGTTCCATCCGGCAGGAAGTTCGGCACTGAAGCTACCATTTTCATCGGTAATAACTTCCTGTCCTAGGCCTTGCATACTTACTTCGGCAAGAGGCTGTTGATTGTCTGCCAGTATAGTGCCTGAGATTGTCAGACTACTTTCCAGGATGGTATAAGTCACCTGAATACTTACAGGATTGGAATAATCCTCAAACACTTGATAACTTACTGTAAAACTGCCAAGAGCATCTGGGTCAGAGGGGGTCAGTTGTGCCACCCCATTTTCCAATAAAACCGTGGCATTATTGCCTGGAAATGCGGTATAGGAAAAATTCTCCGCCTGGGTATAGTCATCCGAAACATAGGGTTTAAGGTCCAGGGCAGAAAAAGCGCCTCCTTTCAGCATAAATTGTTCAGGAATAGCCGCTAGCTGTGGATGTTGGTTGTCTGTTTTGCAAATAAGGATAAGGGGATATTCGGTAAGTCCGCCTTCGGTGTCAGTAACCATTAGTGTGAGGTTGACCACTGTGTCTTCCTGGGCAACTACAATTCCGTAAAGGATGGTTTGAAAACTCGAGTTACCGGTTTCAGCCCAAACAAAAGGGCTTACTTCTCCATCTTCATTGGCTTCCTTAAATCCAAAGGTTAAATCTTCTATGGGGTCAACATCATCGGACACAAACTGATTGGGAAGTAAGGAGATAGACCAAATATAAGAGGCATCCCATCCGCTGCAGTCTGGGGAATCCGGATCACAAAGAGGCCCTTCCTCCACCGTTAAATAAAGGTTGGGTATATCGACTTGGGGCTGTCTGTTTTCTTCCGGCAATATGGTGATTAAAACCTCATCAGACCTGGTATTACCATGCTCATCGCTTACAGCTACTGTTACGGTATCAGTACCTGACCAGGAGGCGTCCTTTAATCTAATACTCCGTTTTTCTATATTTTCCGTAAGAGAGGGAAGAGAATCCAGCCAAAGGTGGGGGCTTTCTTCGGGGAGGTTAAAGATCAAATCTTTGTTATAGGTAAAGTCATCTCCTCCTCCAAAAACCAATAACTCAACTGGTAATTCGCTACTGCGGACTGTCATATCCCTGGCCGATAAATTAGGGCTCTTATTTTTTCCCATAACGCGCACATAGTGGCTTTTTAGGGTTAATTCCGGCATATCCTGGTGTGTAATCTGGCAGTAATAAACGCCCCCATCCGTTTGCGGGTTAAAGGAAGGAAATTCTAAATTCTGCCCCTGCCTCACAAAAGAAGGAGCCTCAAGAGACTCTATATAATCAATACGGTACCAATTAAATACTTCTCCTTCTAGTGGGTTATAGTCGTCTACCGTTATAGTTACCTCTTCTCCGGCAGCCGGAGTAAAGGTCCGATAGGTACCTACCGCTTTTTGAGGATGAAGAGTCAAATTACTATTGGTATTTTTCATTCGATTGTAGACTGCCTCCAAATCCGAAAAATTAAAATTATTGTCTTCCAGCTCTAATGTGTGAGGCCTTAAATACATATCAAAAGATTCACTAAAATTATTCCCCGACAGGTATAGCTTTAAGTCAGAATTGTAAAAAGCCCACCTGGAAATATTACCACTCATTTGGTTATCTTTACCGCTTACCGTAGTAAGTTTGGAGTTATTTACAAGGCAGGAAGGGTAAGCCGTTAATAAATTATTATCAAACTTTATGTTTCTTAACACTGGGCAGTGGACTAGGGAAGAAGGAAGCGCGGAGAGCAAGTTATTGGAAACATCGAGATCAGTTAAAGCTTGCATCTGGCCTCCCATACTTTCGGGAAGGGCGGTGAGTTGGTTGTTTTTTAAATTAAGTATTTGTAGGCTTGATAACTCCCCTATTTCATCCGGAAGTTCGGTTACCACCCCTTGCCCCATATCAAGCAGCTCCAGTTTATCCAGGTTTTGGATTTCAGGGGGTAAAATAGGGAAGGAACAGTAATCTAATCTTAAGGAAATAAGATTTCTAAGTTCAAAAATGGAAGGGGGAACTGTTTCTAAAGTTCTATTATAAGTAAAACTCAAACGTTGTAATTTTGATAAAGCAGTTAAATTGGGTAAGCTGGTAAGCTGATTACTTCCCAGGTACAGGAATTCCAAATTAATTAACTGATTTATTTCATCGGGTAGGGTTTCCAAGTAATTGAACCCTAAATAAAGGTCTGTAAGCCCGGTTAAATTGCCAAGATTAGGAGGAAGGTTGCGTAGCCCTAATTGAATTAGATAAAGTTCTTTTAAAGCGCTTAGTTGACTAAGTAATTGGATACTGGAGGATGGAAAGCTTTCTAGTTCGAGCATAAACAGGGCAGGAGGATTTTCAGGGTCTATGTATTGGTCTGCCACATCATCTGCGTCCATTTTTAACTTAATGATTTTTCCTGTAGAAGGATCTAATTGAATGCCTGCCCATTCGGAAAGAGGCTGCTCTGTATTCCAAAAGGTAGGCCAGCTATGGTCTATTAGATCCTGCTGAAAAGCCAGCATCACTAAGGAATCTTGGGGGTCGGCTTTAACTTGGGCCTTGTTTTTATGGGGTTGTAAAAAGGATGCTCCTAAAATTAGGGTATAAAGCAGCAGGTGGTAATTTTTTTTCATAATACATAGATGGTTAAAGGAGAAGGTTTTCCCTTGGCCTAATTTTCTAATTTAGACTTCCATTAGTGCTTTCCTGGTCTAATCGTCTCTCTTCGTCCTACATTAGGCTTGTTCTCACCTTTGTATATTGAAAAACAACGGAGGTTCTTGAACTAATGTGAAAGAGTCCAAGTAATATACTTGGCCTCCTTTAAAGAAATAATTTAAAATTTTATTTTATGGTGATTTTTTTGGTCTCAAAGGTATCTCCTTTGGTCAATTTAAGGATGTAATTGCCCGGGGCCAATCCTTTACCATTGAGCTCAAGCTTATGTTTTCCTGGTCCATAACTTCGCTGGCTGAGCGTTTGGATGCCTTTCCCTTGTGCATTGTATAACGCCAGTGCAACTTCTATCTCTGCTTCAACCTCAAAAGCAATCGTCGAATGATTGGCACCTGGATTTGGATAAATTTCAAAATCAGAAATTTGAAGAGTTGCCCCCTCTACTTCCATACTGCCGATTACAGAAGTGGTATGATTGGTTTAAATATAGGCACCCTAACTCCAGTTGGTTACATGAACCCCTGCCTCAGTTCCTGATAAAGGATCAAATAGGCGAATTTGGAAGGCTTCCTTAGAACCATTACAATAGGCATCCCTAGATTCTTGCTTGTACAAAACTCCAGCATTCTCCTAGCCTGAAAAATTAACCTTAACACTCTTACGAATGTCGGCCTAAGTCATCCAGTTCATCAGGTAAATGGCCTGCTCCTGTTTTTTAAAAACCACATTAAAAATACCCCCTTTTACATTGTTATTGGGCCTTAATTGAAAATCAAAGGGTTGTTGAAATTCCAGATCGTATTCTAAAAGATTAAAGGATAATTCATCTGTAAAAAGCTTCCCTC
>NZ_SMMB01000379.1 GCF_009711365.1 Xanthovirga aplysinae
AAAAAAGTGGGTTTCTTTTTATAAATTAAGGATGTTAACCTTTAGAGAAAGTTTAAGATTTTTCTTTTAGCAGCAAAAAGTTTTTGAAAAGCCTGATATTCTCTTCAAAACAATAATTTTAAACAAGCTCTTAGTACAAAAAAATAATGAGGTTCTAAACCTCGTCAAGTATTTAAATTTTTTAACCTCTAATTATAATAGATAATGAATCAAAATCAAGAGCAATTATCTTTAAGAATTCCCCTTGTTAAAAATAAAATTGATTCTTTCCATGAATTTCAAAATAACACCACTTCAATAACAAAACTGAAAGGGGGTAATGAAACTGATGAAGATCAAATAGATCAGCCTGTTGTTGAAGATATCCCCTCGAATCAAAGAGAATGGAATTTTGATTTTAGACACTTTATCCGGAATTCGATCTTTATTCTTTTGGGTGTCTTATTTGCAGGATTCGGTCTCAAGAGTTTTCTTGTCCCCACCCAATTCATTGACGGAGGGATGACAGGTTTGGCCTTAATTATCGAGGAAGTAGCCCAAATTCCTTTTGCTATTTTACTTATTGGATTCAATTTGCCATTCGTTATTTTAGGTTATTCCAATATAGGAAAGGCTTTTGCGATCAAAAGTATTTTGGCTATTAGCCTTTTAGCAGTTTTTGTGCATACATTTCCATACCCAATCATCACTTATGATAAACTATTGATTCCCACCTTTGGCGGTTTTTTTATTGGTCTAGGAACTGGCCTAGCTATTCGGGGTGGTGCTGTATTAGATGGAATGGAAGTTTTGGCCGTTTACCTCAGTAGAAAAGTAAATCTAAGCATTGGGGATATAGTACTTTTATTTAATATCATCATTTTTTCCATTGGGGCTTATGTGCTTTCCATAGAAGTTGGCCTTTATGCTATCCTCACCTATTTAATCGCTTCCAAAACGATCGATTTTGTGATCGACGGGATAGAAGAATACATTGGGGTAACTATCATTTCCAAAAAAAGTGAGGAAATTAGATTATGTATCATTGAGGAACTTGGTAGGGGATGCACCATTTACGATGGCAAAAATGGTTATGCCAAAAAGGGTGAGGACCTTCAAAAAATAGAAATTATCTATACAGTGATTACTAGACTTGAACTTTCCAAACTACAGGGCGAAATAAAAAAGATCGATGCCGGGGCCTTTGTAGTGATGAATTCCATTAAAGACACCAAGGGGGGATTGTTAAAGAAAAAGCCTTTTCAGCATTAATTAACAAAAAAATCCCATGCTGTTCTCTACTACCACTTAGAATTAGCATGGGACTTTTTATATTTTATGTAGGAA